>RDXT01000005.1 GCA_004292985.1 Bacteroidota bacterium | reverse complement strand
CAGAATGCGCTGTATTTAGATGGCGCTATTTCGAAAATGTACCTCCCGAAACTCCGGCCCAATGATCTGGACGGAAAACTGGCAGGTATATTGGCGGTTACGCCAAGATCTGCCCCGTAATACGCTATTCCCCCCTACAGCTTCAGCAGCCGCTCACTGCCGACCCATCCCTGCTGCGGATCACGCACACACAAGCTATACAGGCCCGCCGGGAGCCGGGACACATCCAGCAGCTCTGTGTGAACGCTGCCTGCCTGCATGGGTTTTGCGAATACTTCACGCCCCAGCGCATCGAGCAGGGAGAGCTGATAGGTGCCTGGCCGGAGGCCTTCGAAACGGGCAAATAGCTCGCCGGAAGCCGGATTGGGCGACAGGGTGAGGAGAGGCTTCAAGGTGCGATCATCTATACCGTTTACCCCGGCGGGAGGCGCTTTGAATACGACTTGCGTAGCAAAACTCTGCGTATGATCCAGGGTGACGACCGCGATGGGTTCTTTTTCAGTATTGCTGTAAAAGTGGTAGCTCACGGTGGTATCAACCCCCAGGGCGCTGACACCGGCCAGGAAAACGACATCTGTAACATCGAGCCAGCCGAGCGGGGGCACCTTGGCATCTATGCGCGAATTGCGGTACAGGGTGCGCTTTCCGCGCAGCACCGGATAGGTACCCGCAGGCGTGATGACGCTGCCCCAGGCATCCACCACATCTATACGGCTGATGGCTATGCGGTAGCGCAGGGAGTCAGGCGTAAAAGGCAGTGAGGCCAAAAAGGCGGGCGCGAATTCACTGGCTGCAAAGCCTTTCAGTATCCCGACCGATTGTTGGTTGATGTCAAAAAAATTGACCGGCGAGCGCCCCTCCACCAGCGGTGGACTGTATGAAAACACGGCGCTGACGCCGATTCCGTAAGGGTCAGGGCCCCCGTACCCCAACTGTTCCCATTTGTTGGCGGTGACATTGTAGTATGCTTCCGTGCCGGGTACAGATGCTGAAAAGATCTCTGCTCCAGGAAAAGACGCGGCATATTGACCGGAAGCAGCTGATTGATACACAATACTTTGTGTCGAAGAAGCCTGCAAGCTGCTGAAGTCCCAGGTCTGGTTGCCGCCGGGTGGAGTAAGCGCCAGGATACCCGTTGGGGCATTGTCCGTGGCGAGGCGCAGCGTATCGCCTGCTGTGGGAAAGGTGACGCTGGCAAGGGTGATCTGCGCGCTAAGCCCGGCGGGGATGCAGAGCAGCAGCAGTATGGGCAGGAGTGACTTCATCAGACAGGGTGTGAGGAGGTGAAGTACGAAGGTAGGAAATTTCGGGATATGCAAACAGGCGGTTTTAGGAGGACCGGCTTAGCCCCGGCTACCTTCAGAT
>RDXT01000004.1 GCA_004292985.1 Bacteroidota bacterium | reverse complement strand
AGCGGATCGAGCTTGAGCACATTGAACCCACGCCGGTGCAAGTCATGAGCGGTCTTCTCGTAGAGCGCACCGGAGGGGTCAGTGACGATCATTGAAGCATCATTGATCGAAAGCAAGTTCGGCAAGATGAACGAAGAAGTCTTTCCGGCACCAGTCGTGGCAACCACGGCAAGGTTTCTGAAACTTTCCTCATGCGAAAACCTCCTTGCCTGCCCGTCAAGAAGCAACCCACGATTGCGCGGAGAAAACAACTGCTTCTCCTCACGCGAATCCATGAATCGTGCTTCATTCTGCTTCTGCAGCTGATGACGCTTGTAATACGAATACACCGTATGTGTGCCAACGGCGAATTTGACAAACTTACCAAACACTCGATGCCCCCATAGTCGCGGAAAGAAAATCACTGCGGTAAGCAGTAACGACTGAACGGCAAGTGCGCCGATAACGATGTACCACCCCCATCCATTCATTCCGTAAAAAAACTAAGAAATAAATCCCCTCGGTTGCCCCCATCCGAGAGTCTAGCGGTCGCGAATATCGTCTCACCGCTCGATACGCCCACTGAAAGGTAAGTCGATTCAAAACACCCCCCTTGCCTGCGAACCGCGATCATTCAGGCGATCTCGTAGTGCATTTGCAATCCACCACTCATTCACGTCTTTGTAGCCCGAGTAGAGCGCAGAATCATCGCGAACGACGATAGACCGCTCTCGAGATAATTCAACCTCACGCCGCAACTCCGCAAACGCCATTTCCCCAGCCAGGTCATGATCGAAATAGCACGCAAGCGAAGAAATTGAGTCAGCCTGTATTGCCTCAATCGCGCGGCGCACCATGTTCACGGAATTGAGCACAATCACTCGTCCTGCAGGCTCATCCCGCCCGTGCGCTGCCAGTACCGACAAAAAGTCGTAGACACCCTCAAACAACGCCGCGTCGCCTCCTACTGACGTACCAAGCGTACGGATGTCTTTCTTACCCAGTGACCCTTTGAACGCGGCCGTTCGCACCTCATACCCCCCAGCATTGTTCGCAAATGCCAAGGCGCGGAATTTGTCCGCACCGATGCGATAGTCCATCTCAGACAAATACCGTCGAGCGAGATCCACCGGAATCGCGCGAGACCCTAAATAGCGTTCGAGCGAACGATCCGCAATTTCACCGATGCGATCAATCACAGGTTTATCTCGAGGGTTCGGTGTCGAGGATTGCACCCGAGCCTCTCCGCCGGCGGTCGACGCGCGCAACCGCGCCGCCGCGTTAGCTGACCCAGCACCCACGATTCGTCCCGTTGAACCCGCAACCTCGGCTATCCGCGCAAGCGCAGCCGACACACCCAGTCCACCGTAAAAAGATACTGCGAAATC
>RDXT01000343.1 GCA_004292985.1 Bacteroidota bacterium | reverse complement strand
TGCTCACGGAACTCCCGCAGGGTTTCGAGGGCATTGAGGTCGGGGTCTTTGAGCGTTTCGCGCAACTGGCCGATCCATTCGGTGAGAAAATCCTCTTCCTCGCCGTTTTCCTTGTATTTCCAGTGGGCTGCCACCCCTTTTTCTGCAATTTCGTCCATCCGACTGGTGCGGATCTGCACCTCTACCTGCTTGCCTCTGGGGCCTTGCACCGTGGTGTGAAGAGATTCGTAATGGTTTTCTTTGGGCACGGTGATCCAGTCGCGCAGGCGCTTGGGAATGGGGCGGTAAATGCCCGAAATCACCCCATAGACCTGCCAGCAGTCGGCTCCTTCGCGTCCTTCGCGGCTTTCGAGGATGATCCGGATGGCATAAATGTCATACACCTCCTCGAAAGGGAGGTTTTTGCGGATCATTTTCGAATAAATCGAATAGATGGACTTGTAGCGGCTCAGGATGTGAAACTTCAGCCCGGTAGTTGCCAGCGCCTGGCGGATCGTATGGATGAAGGCCTGTATGTAGCGCTTGCCGTCCATCTGGGCCTCTTTCAGTTTCTGCTGAATTTCATCGTACTGGCGGGGCTGGCTGTATTTGAAGGCCAGGTCTTCGAGTTCGATTTTGATTTCGTAGAGACCGAAGCGGTGGGCGAGAGGTGCGTAGATATAAAGGGTTTCCGAAGCGATTTTGAGCATTTTCTCAGGCTTCATCGCTCCGAGGGTGCGCATATTGTGCAGGCGGTCGGCGAGTTTGATCAACACCACCCGGATATCGCTGGAGATCGTGAGAAAGAGCTTGCGGAAGTTTTCGGCCTGCTCGGAGTCCACGCGGTCCACATCTATGGGCGTAGTGATTTTGGTGAGGCCATCTACGATCGAAGCGATGTGGTTGTCGAATTTGCGCCGGATTTCATCGAGCAGAATATCCGTATCCTCGACCACATCGTGGAGCAGTGCACAGATCACCGATACCGGATCTACCAGCCCCATTTCTTTGACCACAATATACGCAACTGCCAGAGGATGAAGGATATAGGGCTCACCCGATTTGCGCCGGACCCCCATGTGTGCCTGGTTGGCCATGTCAAATGCCCGGCGGATATTCTGCTTGTCGTTCCGGGAAATACCTGGCATGGCCCTGAGCAGGCGCTGAAAAGCCCGTTTTACTTCTGTTTCATACGTGAGGCCTCCATCAGGAGGAGGAGAAGGGAGCGTCATGCTTCAGAAACCATTGGATATACAGGATGAAATGTAGGAAGTTTTTTCATTTTTGTTAAATAAAATCTACCTTTGTCGGCTGAATTTTTCACTTTTTATACGCGTCATACTGCGGATGTGGTGGAATTGGTAGACACGCCAGACTTAGGATCTGGTGCCGCAAGGCTTGGGGGTTCGAGTCCCTTCATCCGCACTTTCCATATCATTACCTGGAACGATTCAAACCGTCATTATTTTGGATATTACCCGTCAACAAACCGGAGCGCTTACCGCAGAAATTCACCTCCACCTGGACTCTCAGGACTACAAGCCTGATGTGGACACCAAGCTGAAAGAAACTGCCCGCTCCGCAGCTATGCCTGGCTTTCGCCGGGGAAAAACGCCAGTGGCGATCATCCGCAAAATGGCTGGAAAATCTCTCGTGGCAGAGGTGCTCAATGAAAAAGTAAATCATCTGATTGATGAGTATATCCGGGAACAGGAACTCCCGATCGTAGGTTCGCCCCTGCCGAAAACCATCAAGAGCGAAGCGGATTTTGATCCCAACTGCGAAACGCCGATGGACTTTATCTTCGAAGTCGGCCTCGCTCCTGAGTTTGAACTGAACTACAACCTGCCCGGCCTGCCTCCCCTGTACACCGTGACGGTGGACCAGGCTTTTCTGGATCAGGAAATAAGCCGTCTGCGCAAATATTATGGCCCCTATGAGCGCCCCGAAATCGTTGAAAAAGGCGACAGCGTGTTCGGCTTCCTGGCCGAGGTAAACG
Organism: Bacteroidota bacterium; assembly: GCA_004292985.1. GTDB lineage: Bacteria > Bacteroidota > Bacteroidia > J057 > J057 > RDXT01. The sequence continues at coordinate 3,502 of RDXT01000343.1, read as the reverse complement.
AAGAGGGCCTCAATGTCGAAGGCGGCTTCCGCAAAGCCATCGGTATGCGCGAGCCTGAAAACGTGGACGAGCGCATCTGGCCCGATTTTGTAGGCAAAACCAAGGGCGACCGTATTCCTTTCGACCAGTTTATCCCTGCCGAAAATACCGAAGCATGGTTCGCCCACAATTTCTACCTCAGCCTGGCCCCCGGTGAAACGCTGGAAGGCAAAAAGATCGTCTGGGAAATTGAATCCATCGGACGCATCCAACTGGCTGATATAGATGCAGCCTTTATTGGTTCCGCGAGCCAGGAGTATAATTTTGCCCTGAGCGAAGAGGCTACCTACGAAGAACTGCTCGATGCCATGCGCGCGCATTTTGAGAAAGTTCTCTCCGAAGACGCCCGCCGCCATGTGGAGTCCGAAATCTATACGCTGATGATAGACTCCCATCCGCTGGAACTCCCCGAGGAATTCCTCAAGCGCTGGATGACCGTTCGCGGCGAAGAAACCAAAACGGCTGATGAAGCAGATAAAGAATACCCGGCGCTGTCGCGTTCGCTGATCTGGAACCTGATCACGGACAAGGTGCAGAAAGACTATCCGGAAATGAAGGTGAGCGGCGATGAAGTAACCGCCCGCGCCCTGACCAACCTGCGCGCTGCCATGCGCCGCTATGGACAGGAACTGTCACCCGAAGAAGAGCAGAATTATCTTCAGTCCTATCTCCGCGACAACAACCGCGCGATGAACGACTACTATAACCTGCTGTATGACAAGGTGATACGCCTGATTTTTGAGCGACAGACCCTCGCCAAAACCCCGATAAGCGCCAGTGAGTTTGTGAAAGTCATAGAGGAGAAAAAGAACGCTCCGGTCGGTACGGTCTGATGCAATAATTCATCAGGCCCGCACGTAATTGGGGCGTAAATTGCCTGATATGAAAAAGTATCTTTTTGTGCTGATGCTGCTTACCGCAGGATCATATCTGTGTGCCCAGCCCTATGGACTGGCTGTGGGCCTGCGCATGGGCGGAGATGTTGGACTCTCTGTGAAGGGGTTTAATTCATCGGGCCTTGGAATCGAAGGCATAGCCCAGGGCTACCGCGACGGTCTCTGGCTCACCTGTCTGGCAGAAAAACACGTTTCGGCCCTCGATGTGCGCTCCCTGTACTGGTACTACGGGGCGGGCGGACACCTGGGGATTTTTGACGAAGACTATGACCGGCGCTGGTATGACGACGACGACGATTATTTCGCTTTCGGAATAGATGGCATACTGGGCGTGGAATATGTGGTGCGCGAAATTCCCTTCACCCTGAGCCTGGACTGGAAACCCGCGTTTACCTTTTCGCCCTGGCAGGAAAACTGGGATTTCCGCAACGACTACGCGATTTCAGTGCGATTCAGGCTGAAATAAAGCTACTATTTGCCTACCGGCTCCGGCGCAGGGGGCATCACGAATACACCCGGAGGAAGATCGAGTGGGGCATCCCAGTCTATCGGAATCCCGCCTTCGTCATCAGAAGAAGAGTCGTCCCGCCCCATCGGACGGAGGACCTCAACCTTCTTTTTCTGCATCATCATACTGAGCAGATAGAAAAATCCGATGAGGAGCAGAAGGGGTTCCACAATCAGAAGGAGTGATCCAGGCGTCATAAAAAAGGTAAGTGAGGGTTCCTGTTCATAAACATAAGACAAACCGCAAAGGTTTACAAATTGCTTTTGTATGTGGATTGATATAATTGGCTGGTTGGGCTCTGCTATGATCGTGGGTGCCTATGCGCTGAATACCTACGGCAAAATCCGGAGCGACGCGCATCTGTACCACTGGCTGAATATCGTCGGCAGTATCTGTCTGGTAATCAACACCTATTATCACAATGCCATTCCCTCTACGGTCGTTAATGCCATCTGGATTGTGATCGCACTGGTGGCTCTTCTGCGTAAAAAGAGATAAATTTTACTAATTTAGCGGCTACCGAAACCTAATGGACCTGATGGAACAATCTCTTACACCAGCCCTCATTGTACAGGAGCTGGATAAATATATTATTGGGCAGGCGGACGCTAAAAAGGCTGTTGCGATTGCTTTGCGAAACCGCTGGCGCCGGATGAACGCCCGCGAAGACCTCCGGAAAGAGATCATTCCCAACAATATCATGATGATCGGCCCCACGGGCGTAGGTAAAACCGAAATTGCCCGCCGTCTGGCGCAGCTTGCCCAGGCCCCTTTTATTAAAGTGGAGGCATCCAAGTTTACGGAAGTGGGCTATGTAGGCCGCGATGTTGAGAGCATGGTCCGCGACCTGGTGGAGCAGGCAGTGAATATGGTCCGGGCCGAGCAAAAGGAGCGTGTGATGGAGATGGCCCGCGAGAATGCCAATGAGCAGATTCTGGATATTCTGATTCCTCCTGTGCGCAAGCGCGGACGCGCCATAGAAGCCGACGAGGATGAAATCGGCTACCCGGTTTCGGCCAACACCAGCGACGAGCAGCTCAATGAGCGCACCCGCGACAAATTCCGGGAAAAACTGCGCCGGGGCGAACTGGAAACCCGCAAAGTAGAACTCGAAATCACGCTGCCCAGCCAGCAGGTACAGGTGATGGGGCCTTTCGGCATGGACGGGATGGAGGGCCTGCAGGACATGATCAGTGGAATGGTGCCCAAAAAGAAGAAAAAACGCGAAATGACCGTCGCCGAAGCCCGCGAATACCTCATCGAAGAAGAGGCGGGTCGCCTGATAGATATGGATGCAGTAACGCGTGACGCTATCGAGCGGGCTTCAAACAGCGGGATTATCTTTATTGACGAAATAGACAAGGTGGCAGTCAGTGGCGGCGGCGGTGGCCCCGATGTGTCCCGCCAGGGCGTACAGCGCGATTTGCTGCCCATCGTCGAAGGTTCAGTCGTGAACACGAAGTATGGCAGCATCAAAACGGACCATGTGCTGTTTATCGCTGCAGGTGCCTTTCACATGTCCAAACCTTCGGACCTGATCCCCGAACTTCAGGGACGTTTCCCGATCCGGGTGGAACTCTCGCCCCTGACCGTAGAGGATTTTATCAAAATCCTGACCCAGCCCCGCAATGCGCTCACCCGCCAGTATGAAGCCCTGCTGGACAGCGAGGGCGTGAAACTCAGCTTCGAGCAGGACGCGGTGGAGCTCATGGCCGAAATGGCCTTTACCGTCAATCAGGAGATCGAAAATATCGGTGCGCGCCGCCTGCATACCATCATCAGCAACCTGCTTAACGATATTCTCTTCGATGTGCCCGACCTGAATACCCAGGATACCTTTGTGATCACTCGCGACTTCGTGCAGCAGAAACTGGGAAGCATGGTTCAGAAAAAAGACCTGAGCCAGTATATTCTCTGATCCTATCAGGGCCGCGAAATCAGGATTTTTTTACTCAACACTCCTGATTCACTTCGCCAGACCAGCAGATACACTCCCGCAGGCAGATGCCCTACAGGAAGATTTACCTTTTGCCCGTCAAAGGAAATGTCTTCCATAAGT
>RDXT01000342.1 GCA_004292985.1 Bacteroidota bacterium | reverse complement strand
CATATATGACACGCCTGCGCGAAAGCTGCATAGACACTCCCGACACGGCACAAACATGATTGACATCGGACAATACAATGAGCTGAAAGTGCTCCGCAGTACCTCGGTCGGCCTCTACCTCGGCGACGACGAAGGAGAAGATGTGCTGCTGCCTAAAAAATATGTGTCTCCCACTTTTGCCATCGGGGATACCCTGAAGGTGTTTGTATATAAAGACGGGCAGCACCGCAAAGTGGCGACCACCCTTCAGCCGAAGATCCTGCTGCACCAGTTTGCGTATCTCCGGGTTACCCACGTGAATACCTTCGGGGCTTTTCTGGATTGGGGAATGGAGAAAGAGCTGTTTGTGGCCTTTCGCGAGCAGCCCAAACGCATGGAGGCAGGCCGCTCCTATGTGGTCTGGATGTATCACGACGAAGAAAGCGACCGCCTCGCAGCCTCAGGAGATGTGTCTTATTTTCTTGATACACAGGCCGTTACTGTCAAAGAAGGCGATGAGGTGGACGTACTGATCTGGGAAGCTACCGAACTGGGGTACAATGTCATCATTAACCACCGGCACAAGGGGCTGATTTACTACAATGAACTGTATCATAAGGTGCAGATCGGCGATGCGCGCAAAGGTTATGTGAAGCAGGTGCGGCCCGATAAAAAGATAGACATTCTGCTGCACAGAACAGGTCATGAGCAGATCGAGCCAAATGCGCAGTTTGTGTTGCAGAAGCTGAAAGCAGCCGGTGGTTTTTTGCCACTGACCGACCACTCTTCACCTGAGCTGATTATTCAGCATCTGGAGATGAGTAAGAAGAATTTTAAGAAGGCAATAGGTTCCCTCTACAAACAGCGTTTGATACGTCTGGCTGAAGAGGGAATTTACAGTGTGTCCTGACGCATCCTATTCCCCCTACTCCCTTATTTCTTCATCTGATCGGCGTAGCCGAAGACCTTTTTCAGCAGTTCCGAGCCACGGGCCAGCGGTTGTTCCCGGATTTTCTTCTCCTCATCGCCGAGCTTCAGAAACAGGCCCTTGAGCGCACGCGCGGTGGCATACTTCACAATGTCGGTCTCCACCTTTTTGCGCACCAGCGGGATGCTGTTGTAGCGGGTCGTGATCTCTGACCAGATGTCTGTGGCATGCACCTCGTCCAGCGAATTTTTGATGATGGGGCTAAATGCCGTTGCCAGTTTTTCGGAAGTTTTAGCTTCAAAATAATCTGTCGCCGCATGTTCGCCGCCCAGCAGAATGCCTTTGACATCCTCGAAAGACATCTGAAGAATCGCATCCTTAAAAATCGGCAGGGCAAGTTCGGCTCCTTTTTCGGCCCCTTCGTTCAGTTTTTCTTCAAAACGGGTTACCAGGCTTCCCATACCGAGGTCGCGGAGGGCATTGGCCGCAAACTGGGCTTCCTCAGGGAAGGGAATTTTCACCAGCGCATCCTGATAATAGCCGCCCGGCTTGTGCAGCCCCATAACCGCCTGCGCAGCGCCATTGGCCAGCGCCTCCTTCAGGCCACCGGCCATTTCCGTTTGGGTAGGCTCCGTGTTTTTGTACAAAACCCCCTCAGCTACCTGATACACAGTGTCGCAAGACACCAGCAGTACCATTCCCAGCACCAACATCCAAAGGCGAATCATTTTCATACGTATTAAGATCATTATCTATGAAACGAAAATCCACAAGAGAGGGTATAATAATCGGGGAATGTTCGCTATCTTGCAACAATTCCTTTGTGTAATTTCAAACCATCTTCAATCATTTTCGGAAGCGAAGATTAACCCAAGCAGACAAGAACATGCGTTTCCGGGGCTTGAGCAGCGCACCTTGGATACTTCTTTTATGGGGATGCACAGGTCAGTACCTGGGTAAGCAGGGTGGCGCTATCGAAGTGTTTAGCAATCAGTTGGTTGCAGAAAACAGTCCTTACCTTCTGCGCCACGCCCACGACCCCGTGGACTGGGTGCCACTTGGTGCGGCAGCTATTGAGAAAGCCCGGCAGGACAACCACCTGCTGCTGATCTATATGGGTGATGCGGCCTCCTTCGAATGCAGGCAGGTACAGAAAGAAATTTTTGCCGATACCTCCGTAGCAGGCTGGATGAACCGCTTTTTTGTCCCGGTACTCGCCGACCGCCAGCTCAGCCCGGATGCCGAAGCCCTGTTTGTGGACATTTGCAAAGAACTGGACAGCAAGGACTGCAACTGGCCGATGTGTATCATTGCCCTGCCTGATGGCAGCCCTGTCTATGCCTCCGGATCCCTCAACAAAGTAGAACTCACCCGGATGGCGGGCAGCTTTTACAGCCTGTATGAAGAGGCCCCGGAGCAGGTGCGGCAGATAGCCGAAGACCTCCGCAAGCGCACCCGCCAGTTTGATAATGAGGTGATGAACCCTCCCCTGCCCTATCGCTTCAGCAGCAGCGACCTCGACCAGTTTTATGCCCAGGTAGTCCCCAAACTGGATCTGCGCAACGGCGGCATGCGCGATGTGCCCAAAGTGCACGAACTTTCTCCCTACTTTTTCCTGCTCGACTACTACTACCGCACCCAGCATCCGCAGGCACTGGAGGCCGTAACGGCCCTGCTCGACCAGCTCTCACGCGGAGGCATCTACGACCAGCTCGGCGGCGGATTTGCCCGCGGCTCCTTTGATGAAGCCTGGCATACCCCCCGCTTCGAAAAACTCCTTCCCGACAATGCCCGCCTGATCAGCCTGTACTCCCGCGCCTACCAGCTTACCCGAAAGCCCCTCTATGAGCAGGTGGTCTATGAAACCAGCGCGTTTCTGCGGCGGGAACTCCGCGACGAAAACGGCGGATATTATGCCTCACTCGATGCTGTGAGCGAAAACGAAAATGGCCGCTACTACCTCTGGCCCCGCATCGAAATAGATGGGCAGCTCGGCAAACGGGCAGACCTTTTTTCCCACGTATATAACATCACCCGCCAGGGAAATACCCTTCGGGGACAAAATATCCTCTACCGGAGTTTCAGCGATGAAGAGCTTGCCGCCGCCTACGGAATGGACCTGGCTACCTTTCAGTCCGAGCTGGAGCGCCTGAAAGACCTGATGCGCCAGGCCCGCAGCCAGCGCAAACTCCCCGCCCGCGACCGGCAGGAACTCGCCGCCTGGAACTCCCTGATGATCTGCGGCTGGGTAGATGCCTACCGCGCCTTTGGCGACGAAGCCTACCTTCAGGATGCCCTGGCCACCGCCCGCTTTATGGAAGAGCACCTGTTTAATGAGTTCGGGCAGCTATCCCGGCAATATATGGGGGACAATACCCTTCAGGATCCTGGCACCCTCGAAGACTATTCCTACGCCATCGAAGCCTTTGTACAACTGTACCAGGTGACCTTCCAGGAAAAATGGCTCCAAAAAGCCGAAGACCTCGTTGGCTACGCCCTCACACACTTTTACCACCCGCGTACAGGTCTCTTTTACAGCTCTCCCGGCGATACTTACCTGCCCGCCGCCCGCCGGATAGACATCCGCGACCGCACCCTCCCCGATGCCAATGCAGTGATGTGCCGTTCGCTCTACCAGTTGGGCTATATCCTGCGCAAAGACAGTTATATAGAGGTGTCGCGCCAGATGCTGCTCAGCGCCCGCACCCCCGCTCAGAATGCCCCTGCCGAACACGCTACCTGGGCCAGTTGTATGGCCTGGCAGATCAGTGATCCTGCCGAGGTGCTGATCCTGGGCGAAGAGGCCGCCCGCATGCGCGAGGATTTTGACCGCAGCTACCACAGCAATGTGCTTGTTTATGGAGGCCGCGGCGAAGGGAACCTCCCCGTAATGCGAAGCCGCTCCGTATTTGGTCAGACGGTGGTCTATCTCTGTCAGGAAGACTCCTGCGAAGGCCCCTACACGACCCTGGAGCAGGTGGAAGAGAAGCTGATGGCTGTGCGGAGCGTTGCGCGGCATTGATCTGTCATCCTTCGATACAGCCTTAGAAGGCTTACTCAGGATGACAGTTAGAGGCGGTGTCACCCTTCGATACAGCCTATTTAGGCTTACTCAGGATGACAAGAACAGCCCGGTGTCACGCTGAGTAGCCGAGTCTTCGAGGCGTATCGAAGCGCGACACCGCAAAAAACACCCCCCTACGACCTCACAACAATCCCCCCAAATACCCCCAGCGGTGCCTGCACATGGTAGGTCGGATTGCCATACACATCGAGCTGGCCGTTGCTGAGCCAGGATCGGTTGCTGAGGTTGGTGAAGTGAAGCGAAAAGCGGAATTTCTTCCAGGTATAGCTGCCTTCGAGGTCCGGAACCAGCATGGCGGGCAACTCGTGCTGGTTGGCGAAGTCTATCCACGCGCGGCTCTGGTAGCGAAGGTGCAGGATGGCGGTCCATGCCTCATTATTTCCCCAGAGAAGTGTAATGTTTTGATTGGCAATGAGTTGTGGGGAAAGTACCGGCTCAAATATGGCGCTCCCCTCGCGGATGCGGTTGCGGCTCAGGGCAACATTGCCACTGAACAAAAGGCGTTTCTGGTAGGCGTTCAGGGAATAAAAGTAGCTGATCTCGACTCCGCTGCGGGTGCTGCGGGCGACGTTGCGGTTGAGGACCAGGCCGTTGGGGCCAAACTCGCCGCTGAGCACAATTTCGTTTTGAAAAGACAGGTGATAGACTGCGGCGCTGATATCGAGTTTGTTTCTCAAAATCCGGAAGCCCAGTTCCTGCTGCGTGACGTACTCCGGATCGGTGAATGCCAGCGCAGGACGGCCCAGCGAATCGTAGGGCAGGTCGTCATTGCCGGCAAACATATCGTTGCGGGTGGGTTCCCGGCCCGTGCGGCCTGTATTGAGGTAGATGCGGATATCGTCATTCAGTTCGAAGGTAAGCTTCGCTTTGGGATTGAGGAAATTCCAGCGCAGCGGATCGAATGAGGGGCCGCTATCTCCCTGATACTCAAAGCCTACCGCGCGGCCTTGCAAGTCGGCCTGGAGGATAAATTTCCCCATGCGGTACGTTGCCTGCGACCAGGCGGCCAGTTCCTGCTTGTAGCCGGTATTCTGGTACAGCTGCCCCAGGCTGCGCTCCGAACCCGTGTGCCGCCGCGCATAGAGATAGCCCTGCACCCCTGCAGCAAAGGTGACCCGCTTACGCGCAAAGCGATACTGGCTCGTAAATCCGCCCATGTCCGACAGGAAGGCGTAGTTGTACATCTCTTCGGAGGAGGGAAGGCCCAGGAAATTGTTGAAATCGAAGTCGTAATTGCCCTGTAGGCGATTGTAATACAGGGTGGTTTTGAAGGAGGAAAAGCTGTCTATCTGCCACTGGTGGCGGAGGCTGCTGAGGTTCTGGAGGAACTGGTCGTCCTCGGCCCCGTTGGCATTAACGCGGGGATTGACGCGGATGCTGTCCAGAGATGCCCCCAGCCAGGCGAGCTGGTTTTGCTGATAGCCTGTCACATGGGTCAGGAGCAGTTGGTGGCGCTTGCTGCTGTAGCCCGCCCGCAGCAGACCCGAAAAG
>RDXT01000003.1 GCA_004292985.1 Bacteroidota bacterium | reverse complement strand
CGCCATATTGCCGACAACTACGCGAAGATGTTTCGGGTGGACCACGTTGAAAACTATTGATCTATGCGCCCTGTTGCGGTTTTGATTCCGGTACTTTGTATCAGTGCGATGATTTTGCTGCGCTGCCAGCCTGGTGACAGGCCGCTTCCGGGTGCGACATTCGAAGCGCCGGCGCATTTTCCGGCACCTGCCTATTCCCTGAGCGAAAACCCCCTCACACCGGCGGGGTTTTCGCTGGGGAAAAAGCTGTTTTATGACGGCATCCTCTCACGCGACAGCAGCATTTCCTGCGCTTCCTGTCACCAGTCTTATGCCGCATTTGCCCACCAGAGCCACGCTATCAGCCACGGGATAGACGACCTGCTGGGCACCCGAAATGCGCCCGCTTTACAAAATATGGCCTGGAGTACCCATTTTTTCTGGGATGGCGGTGCCCACGACCTCGATGTGGTGCCTATCAATGCCATTACCAACCCTGTAGAGATGGACGAATACCTGTCTCACAACCTGCGAAAGCTCCGGGCGCACCCCGAATACCCGAAATTATTTAAGAAAGCCTTTGGGAATGAGGAGATTACGACGGCACTGACGATGAAAGCTCTTTCGCAGTTTATGATTGCCCTGATCTCTGCCGATAGCCCCTATGACCGTTATCTTCAGGGAGAAAACACTGCCCTCGGCCCTCAGCAACTCCGGGGACTGGCCGTATTTCGACAGCATTGCGCCTCCTGCCACAGCGAGCCCCTGCTGACCGACAATCAGTTTCACAACAATGGCCTGCCCATACGCAGCAGCGATCCGGGCCGCTATGCGGTGACCCTCGATCCGGCGGACCGCTATCTGTTTAAGACACCTTCTCTACGGAATGTTGCTCAAACGGCTCCCTATATGCACAATGGCCGCATTTCCACCCTGGAAAAAGCCGTGGAGCACTACCGCAGCGGCATTCAGGTTTCCGCTACCCTCGATCCGCAACTCATCAGCGGGATTTCTTTCAGCGACGCCGAAAAAGCGGATCTGCTGGCCTTTCTGGAGGCATTGACAGATGAGGGCTTTTTGAATCATCCGGATTTTGTGCAGTAGGGTTTGCTGCTGGGATAGACGGGACAGAATTAACAGGATTTACAGGATGGGCTTTGCGTTTTTTTCAACGTACACGCTTGTCCTGCTGCGTTGCACGTTTGATAAATTGCAGCTTCGTAGCTGCACCAAATGCACAATAAATTAAGTATATTAATACCGCATCTCATATCCCTCATATTTAACCCAAATCCCATGACCAGACGTCTTCTCATCCTGATGTTGCTGCTGTGTACGATCCGGGGCTATGCGCAGTCCGAGCAGGTGATTCCTTTCAGCAGCGAATACG
>RDXT01000002.1 GCA_004292985.1 Bacteroidota bacterium | reverse complement strand
AAGTCTATCCTGGCAGAGATTGGCTCCTAAACCCCCTCCCCGCTGGCACAGGCTTGTCCCCTTGGGTGCCCGCCCCCTTGGGGCCTGTCCCCTTGGGTGCTATGCCCCTTCATCTTCCCGCAAATTTTGATTACTTTGCCCTCCATGAAATACCTCCTCCCCTTCCTGCTCCTCGCCGCCGCATGCGCGCCCCTGAAGCCTGGCAGCGCTGAAACCCTCCGCATGATCGAAAAAGACCACCGCTGGGTTGTCGTTGATGCACAAAATCAGGAGCGCTACGAGGTTTTCTTTTACGACAATGGCCCGGACGCTCCTTCGGAGGGGCTCTACCGGATCGTGCAAAACGGTAAAATCGGCTATGCCGATGCCAGCACCCATGCCATTGTGATCGCCCCTCAGTACGACTACGCCTATCCTTTTGAAAACGGCAAGGCAAAAGTCAGCACTAATTGCCAGACCGTGAAGGATGGCGAATACAGCACCTGGACCAGCGAGGCATGGGTGATGATTGACCGCGAAGGCAAACAATAGAAATGAGGCAGCGATTGGAAAACGCCTCTTAATAAATTGACTTTGCGGAGACCCTTCAACGAACCGCGTCAGAGGTTGAACACTCACGCCTTACCATGATTTTTCTCCCACCCCTGCCACCTCCCGGCGGGGTTTTTCGTTTTACCTATGCAATCTCCTGCTGAAAAAGCGGTCTTTTGTCCGTATCTGAATAAGGCTCTCCGTATGCAAAAAATGCTTCTCTTCCTGTTCGTGGCGTGTGTGTTTTCTCCAGCGCTCCGGGGGCAAACGGCACCTGTACCCTCCCTGCGGCTGCACTATTATGGATATTATCTCTTTCATCCGGGGCTAACGCTGGCCTGGGAGCAGCCCCTGGCCACGGGAGTGAAGCAAAAAGAGGGCAAAAAGCCGGGCGAGGTCTGGCATACACTCTTTGTCGCGCCGCAACTGGGCTTTTATTCGCATGTGCAAAACCACCAGGGCCTGTTTGCCGGGGCCGATCTGGGCTATAAGGCGACCCGCAAGCGGGGATTTGAGTACCAGGTCTTCGTTACAGGCAATTATTTACACACCTATCTGGCCAATCCGACCTTTGTGCAGCAGTCAGATGGCACGTTTGTGCAGAAAAAATGGGCGGGCAGGGGCAGCTTTATGCCTGGAGCGGGCTTTGGCCTGGGGCAAAATCTGTATAAAACCGGAAAGGCTCCTCTCTCCTGGTCTGCGCGACTGGTTTTTACCCAACCCAGGCAGGCTACTTCGACCCTTAGTCCTAACCTGAGCCTCGGAATCAATTATTACCTCACCCCTAACCTGAGCCTCGGAATCAATTATTACCTCACCTCTTTGTCCCGATAAAATGAAAACGCTGACACATATCCTCCTGCTGGTCCTGGTGGTGCTCTCTGTGGCGGGCTGCTACCGCGAAGAAGAGATCGAAGGGCAGTACGCTGACGAATATTATATCCGCCACAAAGGGGCCGACCTGCCCGTATGGGTGCGCGGCAACCGCAACTCGAAGAGTTTTATTGTGTTTGTGCATGGCGGGCCGGGCGGTTCTTCACTGCGCGATGCCCTGGGCCGCAGCCTGCGCGATGTGAGCGACGCACACCCGATCGTGTTTTTTGACCAGCG
>RDXT01000001.1 GCA_004292985.1 Bacteroidota bacterium | reverse complement strand
TCGGGCAATGGCTGGGTGACGAAGATAAAGCTTGAGCGGGTTAATGAATCGGTGCATCCATCCGCATTCCGGACTTTGAGCTTTACATCATAATAACTGGGCTGCTGGTACGTGTGCGAAGGATGCCGCTGGGTAGAGGTCCCTCCGTCGCCAAAGCTCCAGTTCCAGGCGTTGACCGGCGAATTGCCTCCCGATCTGTCTTCAAACTGAACCCGCAGCGGCAGGCATCCTGCAGGCGCGCTTGTGACGCCAAAATCTGCCTGTGCCCGGATCGAATGAATGGACTGATAATAGGCCGTATCGCGGCAGCGGAGGCTGTTTTCTACCACCAGACGCACATCGTAGGTACCGGAGTTGCTGTAGGTATAGGCCGGATTTTTGACAATGCTGGAGTCGCCCGTACCAAAGCGCCACCACCATTTTACCGCATTTGTTGAACGGTCGGTAAACTGGACTGCGTGCGGCATACAGCCCCGGTCATCATCCGGCTCGATGGCTGCGTTTACGGTTTTGATCAGGATCGAATCGAGCGCGCGGGTCACGCAGCCCGTGAAAAAATTGCGCACGGTCAGCAATACCGAGTGGCTGCCTTCGGTGGTAAATGTATAGGAAAAATTGTGCTGCGAAATGGGGATCGTCCCATCTATCATCCACTCCCAGGCATCGTCGCCGATCGAGAGGTTTTCGACCTGCACGGTGAAGGGCAGGGTGCATATCTGCTTGTCGGAAATGCCCATCAGAGGCAGGGGCGCAAGGACATTGATGTAGTCGTCGAGAAAGAGGGTGTCGCGGCAGCCCCGGTCTGAGCCGATGAGGGTCACATCTATGGGGCCAAGGGCGGCAAAACCATGCGAAACATTAAACGACATCGCCGTATCGCCGTCGCCAAACATCCAGATAAACTGACTGGCGCCCTGGCTCAGGTTGGTAAAATGTACTTCGGTCAGGGCGCAGGCCTGGAGGGTATCAGCCACAAAATTGACGGTGGGGAGGTTCCCGGCGCTGATATAGTTGGTTTTGATCAGGGTATCGCTGCAACCGAGGGCATTGGTTACAATCAGCCGCACGTTATACACGCCCGTATCCTGGTAGATATGGGTGGGGGTTTCGAGGGTGGAAGTAGCTCCGTCGCCAAAGTCCCATTGCCAGCTTAGGATCGGAGAAGGGCTGTGGGTGGTATCGTCAAAAATGACCATCAGGGGCGCACAACCACCGCGCACAGAAGCTGAGAAGCGCGTTTTCAGCGGCTCTATCTTAATGTAGCTGTTTTTCCGCTTGGCCATCGGGCAGCCTCCTACCCCGGTCACGATCAGCCTTACATCAAAAGAATCTATGCTTGTATAGGTATGCGAAGGGTTGGGCAGGTTGGACGTATAT
>RDXT01000341.1 GCA_004292985.1 Bacteroidota bacterium | reverse complement strand
TCCGAAGGATAACCCTCCACATTCAGCTCGACCGTCAGCACCTCTTTGAGAGCAAATATATCGCTCTTGCGGGCGTGGCGCTCGTCCGGGCGCGGATGCAGCGTAATGCCATCGGCTCCGAAGCGGATACAATCCTGCGCGACGCGGATCAGGTCAGGATTGTTTTTGCCCCGGGAATTGCGGATCAGGGCGACCTTGTTGAGGTTTACACTCAGATGTGTCATGAATAGGACCCGATGGATTATTTCCAGCTAAAGCTATAGGCGGCGGTCATGCCTTTGCGATACATGCCTTTCATGTTGATATATTCACCCACCTTTGACAAGGCATCTGCCAGCTCTTCGATGGTGGATACGCTCTCGCCATTGATCTCTGTGATCACAAATCCTGCATGAATTCCCTGCTGGGACATGGCGGCATTGGGCGCTTCGACCATAACTCCCTGAGAGATACCGAGTTCCTCGCGCTCTTTGTCGCTTGGCAAACGGAATTTCGCGTCTTTGTATTGGATAGACGGCGCTGCTCCACCTTCGGCAATAGCTGCACCCGGCATTTCCATCAGCGGCACATCAAATTCTTTCTGTTCATTACCCCGCCACACCTTGATTTTGATGCTTTCGCCCGGACGGTAGCGGTTTACCTGCTCCTGGAGTTCCGAAGAGCTGTTTACCTCGGTACCATTCACCGAAACGATCACATCGCCTTCGCGCATACCCGCTTTGGCGGCACCGAGTTCGCTGCGTACACCACTGACAAAGGCACCTTTGAGAACAGAGAGGCCTTTTTCCTGGGCCAGTTCTGCATCTACCGGCTGAATAGATACCCCCAGATAGCCCCGGCGCACTTCGCCAAAGGCCAGCAGGTCTTCCATCACCCGCCGCACAATGGTCGCAGGAATGGCAAAAGAGTAGCCCTGGTAATAGCCAGTGCGGGAGGCAATGGCGGTATTAATGCCGATCAGGTCGCCGTTGAGGTCCACCAGAGCGCCGCCGCTGTTACCTTTATTTACTGCCGCGTCTGTCTGGATAAATGACTCGATGGCATATTGGGAATCGGGATGTAAGAGATTGATATTGCGCCCTTTGGCGCTGATAATGCCCGCCGTAACGGTCGAAGTCAGCTCCATCGGATTGCCGACTGCCATCACCCATTGACCTACCTGAATATCGTCAGAGTTGCCAAATGCGAGATGGGGCAGGTTTTCTCCTTCGATTTTCAGCAGGGCCAGATCGGTACTCAGGTCCGTGCCCACGAGCTTGGCTTTAAAGGAGCGGTTGTCGGAAAGAATCACTTCAATATTGCCCGCCTGCTCGATCACGTGGTTATTGGTCGCCACATAGCCGTCGGCAGAGATTATCACCCCCGAACCAGAGGCCATTCCTTCGGGCGCTTCTGCATTTTCATCGTCGAAAAACTCATGAAAGGGATTGCCAAAAAAATCGCTGGGCCCCGAAGACTCGGCCTTGTAGCGCGACACAATGTGCACCACTGCCGGCCGTGAAACCGCCGCCGCACGCACAAAGTCAGGTGTACCATCGAGCATACCTGCATGGGTGCCGGAGGTAAACTGAGGCATAGCTGCCGGAGACGTACCCGTCGTCAGATAGACCATCCGTTTGCCAAAAACAGCCGCATAAGCGCCCGCGCCCAACACGCCCCCCATGATAGTAAGCAGCAGGGCCGCGCCGGTCAGCAGGAGGATATTTTTTCGGGAGGAAAAGATCTCTTTCATATATAATCGTATAACGGCAAAATAGGAAAAAATGTTAATCTCTGCACCAGACAAGCGATGATTCTTGTCCGGCGCAGAGAAAATGACCTATTGTTTGCGGATCAGTTGCCGGGCAGAGCGTCCGCCGGAACTGATCTGAACGAGGTAGAGGCCCGCAGGCAGACCGCTGAGCGAAATGCGGCTGGATACTGCCTGTAAAACCGGCTGCTCGTACACCTTTGCGCCCTGAATATCAAATACCTGTATCTGGGCTTCCGGGAGTCTTTGATCCCACTCTATCGTTACGACATCGGCAGCCGGGTTGGGAAATATGCGCACTGGAAAAGAAGCCGCACGGTCATAGATACCCAGCACGATTGCCTCCACGCAGGCCGAAGTATCGGTACACTGGCCCTGGGTGATCGCCACGGCATAACTTCCGCTGCTGTCGGGGGTAAAAGAGACAGCCGTTTCGCCCGCAATCGGGCTGTAGCCTTTGTTGCAATCGAGCCACTGGTACACCGCGCCTGTGGTAACTGCCTGAAAAGAAAGCGGCAGGTTGGGGTTTTGCACAACGGTGGTATTAATCGCCGTCACGTCCAAGTCAAGCACCACGGTCGAGTCGCAGCCATTCGGGGCGGTAAAGGTGCGGACATAGGTACCGCTGGTGGTAAAGGCTTCGCCGCCCAGGCGCAGGGTATCGCCCCGGCAGATGCTGGCGGAGAGCGTGTCTCTTACCTGGGGAAGCACCGTTACCGAAACGGAAGTGCAGGTGCCGGGCGTTACGCAGCCGCCTTCGCCCCGCACAAAATAGGAGGTGCTGGTACCAGGTTGGAAGGTAAAGGTACCAGTGGCGTTGTTGCCGAGGGCTGTGCCGCCGCAGCTTCCCTGATACACATGCCATGCAGTGGCGCTGTTGAGGGCGCCTGTTACGTTCAGGCTCACGGCCCCGCCGCCAAAACACAGGGTATCCGTGCTGAGGCTGACCACGGGCAGGGCGGGCGCTACGCAGGGCACCGTGTAGGTGACGACAAGGCGGGGCCTGTTGGCGGTGTTGGCATCTTCACGGCTGGCAAAACGCATGGCTGTCTGGTCTATGGCCTCATTTCCCACGAGAATCCATCCAAAATTAGCCGCCGGATTTGCGGCCCAGGCTTCGACATCGCTGACCATCTGCGGGGAGGTCCAGGTGTAAAAGCCATTGGCACCGACAGAGAGCGTGGCAGAGGGAGAGGCGTCATAGTCTCCGCCAGGCGTTGACCACAGGCTGCCGGAGAAAAAGGTGTGAATCCAGGTCGCATCATTGGCCGTAGAGGCTGTGCCACCGCCGCCGTTGCCGGAGAGCGCCACCGACGTGCCTTCGCCCCAGTCTGCCAGCAGCGGGTGCAGGCTCACGTCAAAAGGACCGCTGAGGCTCTGGACTTTGAGCAGGATGAGGTTCGCGCCTGTGATCGTCGCATTGGCGGGGATGCCCGAAAGATCGAACTTCATCACCGCGCGGCGGATAAGGCCATTGTTCGTTTTTCCAGCAAAAAACACGTCCCCGGCTCCGTTTGAGAGGCTCCCGGTCGCGCTTTCATAGAGGGTGTTGTCTTTGACAGGGGTAAGGGTAAGGCTGGTTTGACCGTAAAGCAAAAGCAGCCCGCCCTGGAAAACCAGGGCAAAAAAGGTAATCCATTGTTTCATAAGAGAGGTGTTAATGTTTATGTAAGGCGGATTAAGTTACGCAAAAAAGGCGATCTAATCCCTATATTTCGCCCCTCAAACTCATCCTGCCATGTCAGCCCTGTTTTCTTTCCTTGCTGGTCGTATCCGTAGCTTTGGCTACGCCATCAGAGGTATCTTCACCCTCTTCCGCACCCAAAAAAACGCCCAGGTACACCTGTTGGCGGTCGTGCTGGTATCGCTGGTCGCTGCGCTGCTCCATGTCTCCGCTACCGAATGGTGCCTGCTCCTGATCTGTATGGGGCAGGTATTGCTGGCAGAAGGGGCCAATACGGCGCTGGAGTTTTTGTGCGACAAGGTCTCTCCCGAATACGATCCGCTCATCGGCAAAGCCAAGGATGTGGCCGCCGGAGCGGTGCTGCTGAGTGTGATTTTTTGTGCGCTGGTCTGGGCGATTATTCACGTTCCCAAAATCTGGGCGCTGCTCTACTCCACCTGAAAACGGCAGACCGCACGCCCCTGCTCCGTTTGCAAAACCATCAGATAGACTCCCCGCGCTGCGCCTTCCATCCGGATATCTATGTTTTCGCTCACAGCCCCGGCCACCTGCGCGCCGCTCAGCACACATTTGCCCCAGGCATCATAGACAGACCAGCGGGCCGCTACGGCAGGCTTTTGCAGGGTGAAATACCCCTGGTTAGGATTCGGTAAGACCCTGACAGTCAATGCATTTTCCTGAGGATCAACAGAATTTACAGGCGCTTTGCAGGCCCCCGAAATGCGGATATTGTCGAGATACAGGTTGTTGCCGTAGTTATTCAGTGCCTCAAATTTGAGCCGGAAGTGCGCCGCAGTATCAAAGGCTGCCAGACTGATTTCGGGGCAGGCTGCCCATCCGCTGCCACCCGAACACCAGTCAGCGGAGGTGGCGGGGATAAATGCGGAAGTTACGGGTTCATTGGTCGCAAAATTTTTCGATCCGTTTTCAGCCTTTGCAAACAGACGCCAGGGCCAGCTTTGCCCGCCGTCCACCGAGGCGTAGATAATCAGCGAGTCGCGTTTCTGAAAATAGGTCCGGTAGGCATAGTCAAATTCCAGGCTGATGTCGCTGAAGGGGCGGAGGTTTATTTCAGGGGAAATAAGCCCGTCGCGCTGGAGCTGGTTGCTATAGTAATAAAGGCTGATACCCGCAGACTGGACACCCGATGGCAGACCTCCCGTATTTTCTGCCGACCAGGAAATCTGATTGTCTGCATTCTGAACAGTCCATCCCGCCAGCCCATCTTCAAAATCCTCCACAAATATAGGTTCATCCGAGGCGGCCCGTACCTGAACCCAGGCGCTGCGGTTCAGGCTGTTGCTCCCTGCGCTGTTGCTCACCTGAAGGCTCACATCATAAAATCCCGGCTGCTGGTATGTCACCACCGGCGAAATCTCCGACGAACTGGCGGGGCTGCCACCGGGAAAGCTCCAGAGGCGGCTGAGGGGATTGCCGCTTGAAAGGTCCGTGAAGCGCACCGACGCGCCTGGGCACAGCACCCGTGGCGCAGCCTCAAAATCCGCAAGGGGAGCGACGGCATTGCACACATCCGAACTGACAAGTCCCACCCGTCGCGGCGCGGCCGCCAGCACCGTGCGCATACGCGACTTCTGGCAGGCCGTGAACACATTCATGCAGGCATCGTCGGTATAGTCGAGGTAGTTTTCAATCTGGATAGACTGTCCGCAGGAAAAGCGGCCTCCGGCAGGGCAGCCATAGGTCGCGCCATCTGCATCGGGTGTATCGGGGCAAAAATCTTCTACGCCGCAGGGGCCGTCTCCCCAGGTATGCCACAGGCCCAGAAAATGACCCATTTCATGGGTGGTGGTGCGGCCTCCATTGTAGGGCGGATTGATGCCCGCGCCCCGGCCAAAGGTACTGCTCGTAATAATGACCCCGTCGGAAGCAGCTCCGCCATTGTCGGCAGGCAGATCGGGCAGCGGCGATCCGTTGGGCATCTGGGCATAGCCCAGCACACCTGTATTAAGCGGCAGCACCCAGATATTGATATAGCGCTCCGGATCCCAGTAGGCCTGGGGCATGATCACATTGCGGGTATAGCTGACAGAATAGGGCGGATTGACCCATCCGGCATCATTTCGGTTGATGCGGTG
>RDXT01000960.1 GCA_004292985.1 Bacteroidota bacterium | reverse complement strand
CACAGCTTTGACCCGGCATCGGATGAGGGCCTGGCGACCTTCCGCATGTCGGATGACTGGAAAAACGAAACCGGAACCGCCTGGTACCGCCTGCGCCTGGTCGCCGAAGACGGAAGGACCTTTTTCAGCCCTTCGGTTGCAATCACCTGCTTTGAGCAAGGAAGCAACACCACCTACCTTTTCCCGCATTCGCTGATCTTTGGGGCTGCTGTCGCCCTCGATCTCCGGGAAAAAGCGCCCGTAAGCATTGCCATCACCGACGAAAAGGGCGAAGTATTGCGCATGGTGTATGAATCCGAAGGATTTGCCGGACGCAAACTGGTCGAAATCAACCTCGATGGCCTGGCAAAAGGCAATTATATATGCCGGATCATGGCCGGAACCTCCGTTACTACACGGGTAATCACCCGATAATTGGTGATTTCTACTCTTTGAGGCCCAATTCGTAGCACATAAAGGCATATTCGTCGGCATCCTCGTCGAGAACCTTGGCAATCGGCTTGCCTGCTCCGTGTCCGGCATCGGTATCTATGCGGATCAGCACCGGAAAAGGTCCGGCCTGCACCTCCTGAATACGCGCAGCAAACTTAAAGCTGTGCGCAGGCACCACGCGGTCGTCATGATCGGCGGTGGTGATCAGTGTAGCGGGATATTGAACGCCCTCTTTGAGGTTGTGAAGCGGAGAATAGCCGTACAGGTACTTAAATTCTGCCTCGTTGCTGTCGGCGCAGCCGTATTCCGGCACCCAGCCCCAGCCAACGGTAAATTTGTGGTAGCGAAGCATATCCATCACGCCCACAGCGGGAAGCGCTACACGAAACAGTTCCGGACGCTGCGTAATGGCCGCGCCCACGAGCAGCCCTCCGTTGGAGCCACCCGCAATGGCCAGCTTGGCGGAGGAGGTATATTTTTCCCGGATCAGGTATTCGGCGGCGGCAATGTAGTCGTCAAATACATTTTGTTTTTTCAGCAGCATGCCCGCTTTGTGCCATTCTTCGCCGTACTCACCCCCGCCGCGCAGGTTGGGCACAGCCATCACAAAACCTCTTTCCAAGAGGGTGATACCGGCTGTGTTAAATCCGGGTGTGAGGTTCACATTAAAGCCGCCATAGGCGTACAGATAGGTGGGATTCGTGCCGTCTAACGTTATTCCTTTTTTGTGGGTAACAAACATGGAGATGCGTGTACCGTCTTTGCTTGGATAAAACACCTGCCGGGTTTCGTAATCGTCGGGGTTAAACTTCACTTCAGGCCGGAAAAACAGGGTAGAAGTGCCCGTGGCGATGTCATAGCGGTAGATACTTGTCGGGAATGTGTAGGAGGTAAAGAGATAAAGAACCTCTTTATCGCTTTTGTTACCGCCTGCCACGCTGCCGGTTCCGAGGG
>RDXT01000340.1 GCA_004292985.1 Bacteroidota bacterium | reverse complement strand
CTGAGCAGCAGCTCGCCCCACACGACCCGGTCGCCGGGCCGCACTTCGGTCGTCGCCGCGGTGAACATGCGCCACTGGGTGCGGTCGCCGCTGTTCGTGTCGCGCACGTCAGCGGTCGACATCTGTTCGAACCAGGCGGTCGCTGCCACGTCGGTGACATCAACCGTGCGGCCATCGAATCCGCACTCCGGGCAGCCATTCTCCAGCTGGAACTCCAGCAGGCAGGTGAAGGGAAAATGCTGAAAGAGCAGTTCCAGCACGCCTACGACAGCATAAAGCCGATCAACCTGATTAAAAGCACGATACAGGAAGCGGCTGCATCTCAGGACATTAAAGACGATATCCTCAGCGCTGCGGCGAGTCTCACCTCCGCTTTTCTGACCCGCAAACTGCTGGGCAACAGCAACCAGCACCCTCTCCGGAAATTGCTGGGTACTGCCCTGATTTTTGGCCTCACGCAGCTGGTCATCAAAAACCCCGGGACCGTTGTTTCAATGGCCAAACGCCTTTTCCGGATGATTCAGCGGCGGCGTGAGATAGACAGAGAGGTTTGAGGCGGATTGGATAGCCCTGTCCGGAACGCACGGTTACCGCAGCCCGATTCCCGCCATCAGGCCATAGGACGTCACTTCCAGCGTAGGAAAAGCCGTATGTGCAGGCAGCCCCCCGGCGATGGGCGACCAGCTTGCACCTCCGGGAGCAGCCCGGTAGATCCCCTCCCACTGGGCGGCAAAAAGCGCACTGCCTATGCTTTTGACTTCGAAGGTATAGCGGTTTTTGGGGTCGGTTCCTTCATTGATATTTTCCCAGGTAACCCCTTCATTATCAGAGCGTAACAGGCCATCTCCCAGGGTCATGGCGAAGATATGCTGTCCGTGGCGGGCAATGTCGTGGAGGGCGAAGGGCTGATAGATATACTGCCAGTGCGCGCCGTTGTCTTCCGAGCGCAGGGCGCCGTTTGAAGCAGCCGCATAGAGCGTTTTTCCGGAGTGTGCAAAGCCATTAATCTGGGCCTGTTCGCTGGCTTGCACCCAGGTCTTGCCCCTGTCGGCAGAGCTGTAAACACCCTTGTCGGTTCCGGCAAGCAAGACAGTGCCAAAGGCATACAAGGCCCTCACGGACATGCCATCGAAGGGACTTTCCCGGTGCTGCCAGCTTTTTCCGCTGTCCGCAGAGGTGAATATTCCCTGCCGGAAACTTGCGGCAAACAATGTGCTATCCACAAAGGTCAGGGCGTTTATTTTTATTTGGTCCGGCAGGCCCGCAGACCGGCTTTCCCAGGTATTGTCACCTCTGAGGGCAAATATGCCATGCGCATTGGTTGCGACAAAAACGGTAGCTCCCATTCCCAGAATCCCGTTGACAGTGGCCTCTGTCGGTATGCCTTGCGCGAAGGGTCGCCAGGTTTTTCCGGTGTCTGCCGATACATAGAGCAGCGCTGTCTGCGCTGCCGGTGGGTCTTGAGAAGGCGTCTGCACAGGTGCGCACCCCAGCGAAAGCAGAAAAAGGATACCGGGAAGAGAGAGAATAGAAAGCATCAGCTTCATAGAGTAGGTTGGAGGTATTTATGAGAGGCTCAGAAAAGAAAGATCAACCGGTTTGACCAGAAAATCTACAATGTCCTCATAGCTGCGGGCTTTGGTTTTATCCTCCTGCGCGATCGAGGAGCTGATGATATAGATGGGAATCGTCTTTTCAAATTGCTTTTTCAGCACAATATATTCCTCCATAAAATCCCAGCCATCCATCACCGGCATATTGATGTCGAGGAGAATCAGATCGGGTAAAGGTGACTGATTTTCAATGAGTTGCCGGAGCGTGTCTATCGCCTCTTTGCCGTGGGGAAAGGAGCTGATTGTATCTGTGATGTGGAGCTGTTCGATGTTTTTTTTCAGGATAAACTGATAAATTTTATCATCATCTACGATCCAGAGGCTTGAAAGTTTGCTCATGGCATATATACATTAAAGGTGGTTCCTTCATTGGGCCGACTATTTACTTCGATACATCCCCCCATCGCTTCGACCTGGTTTTTGGTGATAAACAGTCCCAGCCCTTTGGCATCGGGGTTTCCGTGAAAGGTTTTGTACATGCCAAATAATTTCGGGCCATGTTTATCCAGATCAATCCCGATCCCATTGTCCTGTATCAGCAACCGCCAGCCCGTTTTTTCAGGGAGGCAGTCAATGACCACGTGGCAGCGGCGCTCAGGATGGCTGTAGCGCAGTGCATTGGAAATAAAATTCAATAAAATACTGTCGAGATAAGAGAGATTATACTCGATCATAATTTCCGGATCTACCCGGTTTTCGATCACTGCGCCCCGTGAGTGGATCATTCCACAGAGGAGGGTCAGGGCTTTTTCGACATGCGCGTGGAGGCAAAGCATCTCGCGGCTGATGTCCATGCGCGTCTGAATCGAAACGACTTCATTCAGGCTGTATAAGGTTTCATCGAGGTATTGGGAGACACTTTTGAGCTTTTCGAACATTTCTATTTTTTCGGCCATAGAATCAGTCTCTTCGATGTAGCGCAGAATGGCCGAAATATTACTGGTATGGGAGCGCAGGTTGTGAGAGACGATATAGGAAAAATTGAGCAGGCGTTTATTTTGCTCATTCACCAGGTTGAAGGCTCTGGTGAGTTCTTCCTGCGCAACTTTACCCTTGTGAATGTCGGTCAGTGACCCGGCCATGCGTACCGGACGACCCGCTTCGTCCCAGATTGCCTGGCCCCGGACCAGAAACCAGCGGTACTCGCCCGCAACAGTTTTTAGCCGGTACTCCACTTCAAAGGGCCCCTGACCCTCCAGGTGCGCTGTAAGGGCAGCAACTGTCCGCTCCAGATCATCCGGATGCGTTACCTGGCTCAGGGCATCCATGCCGCCGATGTATTCGGTCGCGGGGTATCCCATCAACTCACGGAAGCGGGGGGAGAAATAGGCAAGATCCTCCGCCGGAAACCAGTCCCATATCCCATCGCTGGAGCCTTGCACCGCCAGATCGAAGCGTTCATTGGCTTTGCGGATTTCTTCCTGGGCCAGCACGCGCTCGGAAATGTCGCGGACGATCGAATAATATTTGTCGCCCAGGGGCCGGGTATTCCACTCCAGCCACTTGATACTTCCGTTTTTACAGACAAAGCGGTTGACAAAAGACTGGATGATATACCCCTCGCGAAGTTTGTTGATGATTTCAAGGGTAGAGGCCATATCCTCAGGATGCACAAACTCAAAATAGTTTCGCGAAAGCATCTCCGCGCTGGTATAGCCCAGGATCTTTTCAACCGCCGGATTGACCCGCTTAAAGTAGCCATCCATGCCGGAAATGAAGATCATGTCTATCGAAATCGAAAGAAGCGTGTTAAGCTCATCCTGGAGCTCTTTGCGCTCCCTGCGGTTCTGCGCCTCGGCCAGCTCGCGGCTGACGACTGCAGGCAGTTTGGCCAGGTTGCCCTTCATGAGGTAGTCCTGGGCGCCCGCTTTCATGATTTCCACGGCATTTTCTTCGCCGATGGTACCCGAAATCAGGATAAACGGAATGGCCAGGCCCGACTGCTGCAAGAGTCTGAGCGCTTCCCTTCCGCCAAATCCCGGAATATGATAGTCGGAGATCACCAGATCCCATTCGTCGTTTCTGAGGGCCTCTTCCATCTCCCCGGCGGTATCTACCTGCTGACAAGATACCTCATACCCGGCTTTTTCGAGTTCCCGGATCAATAGGGCGGCGTCCGTTTCAGAGTCTTCAGCAAGGAGGAGTCGTAGGGGTATCTTCATTTGTTAGCTTACAGGCGGAGGAAGTTCATTGAGCACCAGCCAGTACAGGCCAAGGGTTTTGATCGCATCCATAAACTGATGAAAATCCACTGGTTTACGAATATAGCTATTAACCCCGAGATCATATCCGGCTGCTACGTCCTGTTCCTGTCGCGAAGATGTAAGGATAATCACCGGGATACGACGTATTTTATCATGTTCGCGGATGATTTTGAGTACCTCCAGCCCGTCCAGCACAGGCAGTTTCAGGTCGAGAAGGATCAGCGCCGGTGTCTGGGTAATATCCCGCTCTGCATGGATGCCTGTGCCCAGCAGGTAGTCGAGCGCTTCCTGTCCGTCTTCGGCTATCACCAGCGGATTTAGGATATTGGACTTTTCGAAGGCCCTGCGGGTCAGGTCTATGTCGCTGGGGTTGTCTTCTACGAGCAAGATGGTTCTGGGTGTCATACGCGCTTCAGGGGTTGATGGTGAAATAAAATGTGGCGCCTTCGCCTACCGCAGAGCTGGCCCAGATCGTTCCCATGTGCAGATGCACGACCCGCTGTACGGTGGCCAGGCCGACGCCTGTGCCGGGAAATTCAGACTGGCGGTGCATGCGCTGGAAGGGGGCAAACAGCTTTTTGGCATACTCCATGTTAAAGCCGACCCCATTATCCCGCACCGCATAGACCCTTACACCGTTTTGTGTCGTCTGGCTGAGTTCGATGCGGGCATGCGCTTGTCTGGAGGTGAATTTAAAGGCATTTTCGAGCAGGTTGGTCAGCATAATTCCGAGCAGGCCGGCATCTCCGCGCGCGGTCAGGCCGGGTTGCACCACAAAGTCTATGTTCCGGCCAGGTGCAGATTCGCTCAGGCGCTGAGCGATGCGCTGCGCGATCGCGGAGAGATCAACCACGGATACCTTCATTTCGTGGCGGGAAATGCGGGCAAGGGTGAGCAGATCGTCTATGAGCTGGCCCATGCGCTGGGTTTCTGTCCGGATCCGCGACAGATACTGGAGCGCCTGTGGCGGAAGTATGTCGGAAAAGTCTTCTGTCAGCGCCACGCTCCAGCCGTCTATGCCCCGCAGCGGGGTCCGGAGGTCATGGGAAACCGAGTAGGAAAAGGCTTCCAGTTCCTGACGGCTTTTTTCGAGGCGCGTCTCGATGTTTTTTCGATCAGTGATGTCCTGGACGGTACCTGTCAGCTTCACTACCCTGCCTTCTGCATCCATACCAGGGTGGCCCTGCGCCTGAATATGGCGGATGCTGCTGTCTGGCCGGATAATCCGCAGATCGAGGGCGTAGGGGCGTCCTTCACGGATGGCCTCCCCTACATTTTCTGTGAGCTGTGCCCAGTCTTCGGGGGGGAATAAAGACTCCTGGCCATTAAATTGGGGGGCGGGTAAAGCTGGGTCTATTCCCATCATCCGGTAAAGCTCCTCTGACCAGATGACGTGGTCATGTATAAAATCAAACTCCCAGCTTCCTATATGAGCGATTCTCTGGGCCTGGCGCAAAAGATTTTCGCTTCGCTCCAGTTCCTGGGTGCGTTGTTTTACCTTTTGCTCCAGTTCCTGATTAAGCTGCTGTATCTCCGCTTCTTTTTCTTTCCATGCCGTAATGTCATTTCCGGTGCTCAGCACCCCCATAAATGTTCCATCTCCGTCATGTATCGTCGCATGCTGCCAGGAAATGACGATCCGCTTCCCGCTGCGGGAGAGGACCTGGTTTTCATACGAGGCGTACTGTTGCTCTTTTCCCTCCGTCAGCCCCACAAAAGCA
>RDXT01000339.1 GCA_004292985.1 Bacteroidota bacterium | reverse complement strand
ATAGAGTTTCTGGCCGATGTACAGGATAAGGTCGCGCTTGTTCATCCCGTTTTTCTTTTGCAGGCTTTTGATGCGGGTGGCACGGAGGGCTGCGATATAAGAGATAGATTCGCCTTTGCGCACAATATGGTACAACTGGCGGGTGGGGCTTTGCAGATAAATCACCGTTTCGGGCTGCGGCTCTTCGCCGGGCACGAGGCCATTCCACTTCAGCAGGTCTGTGAGCCGGATGCCGTAGCGGTCGGCAATGGAGGTCATAGATTCCGTGCCTTCATACCATATATAGGCGCTGCCATAGTCGAGGTCGCGCTCAAATACAAACTCCACATAGTCGCCCCTGCCTACTTCTGATGCTTCCACAGCCTCAGGTGTTTTGACATAGGTGAGCGGGGCCGCCGGGGGCGCTGGTGTTTCGTCTGAGCGCTCCGTTGGCTGGGGAATTACTTCTGCCGGAGGCGCGGGTGCCTCTTCGGGCTGGGAGACCGCTACCGCGGGAGGCGTATAGACCGCAGGCTGCCCTCCGAAGGTTTTGCCCGGATCAGGCGTATGTCCGGTATAGAGGTCGCCTGACTGCGAGATATAATAGGTGAAAGATTCGTTTTTGGGCAGGCGGCGGGGATTGAGTACCCAGCGGTTGTATTCCAGAAAGGAGGCCTCATCGAGTTCGTGGCGCTCGGCGAGGGCTTTGATAAGCTCTTCTCCGCCGTTGCTATAGGGCATGAGGAAAATTTCGGGGCGGCTGCGGCTGCTGAGGGCGGGTTCGTAGGCGATTTTATAGGCCAATGCTTTGAGGGCATAGGGGTGCAGATTTTCATCTACGACCATTTTTTCATTGCCATAATAGCGCGGGTCTGTAAAGGGCACCGCTCCGGTAGGGCCCTGGTTATAGGCAATGATGGCATATATCCAGTTGTCGAAATCGAGGTTTACCTTGGCCAGGTAGCGGGCAGCGGCTTCTGATGAGCGGTAAATGTGCATGCGCTCGTCCACTTCCTCATTTACGCGGAGGCCCAGTTCGAGGGCTGTGGGCTGCTTAAACTGCCAGAAACCGACAGCGCCGGAAGAGGAGACTGCATCGGCGCGGAGCGAACTTTCGACGATGGCGAGGTATCTGAGGTCCGCAGGCACCCGCACATGTTCGAGGGCCTCTTCGATAAAGGGCATATAAATCTGCGCCCGGCGAACCATTTCATTGAAGTAGCGGGGGCTGGCCTGGAGCTGTGTGACCATCTCGCCAAGGCGGGCCTGTGCGCCGGGAGTAACCGTTAGCTCGATCCCGCAATAGGTCATTTTGCCGGGGATCGCCTGACCAAACACGCAGGAAGCGTGCAACAGAAGCAGGATCATTACGCCGTAAAAATACCTGGGCATATCTGGGGTGTTTTTGGATGGGTAAATGTAGGTATTTGCACAAGTGATTGATAAACAATCTTAATCATTTCTTTACGCACAAAGCGCAGGGATTTTGATAAATTGCTCCCCTGTCTGTAAACTGAATTATGCGAAACGCTACCCTGGCGATCTGGCTCGTCCTGATTCCGCTGACAAGTTCGGCCCAACTCTTTCCCCGTCTTGGCGGGCAGCGGGCGGGCATTTCGGCCCTTACCTTCCTGAAAATGGAAACCAGTCCGCGGGCGGCGGCGCTGGGTGGGGCAGGCATCTGTCTCAGCGGCGATGCCTACTCTCTGCTGGTACATCCGGCGGCGATGTCGGAGCTGAAAGGCTTCTCGGCAGGCGCAAGTCACACCTTCTGGGCTGCCGACATCAACTATTCACACTTTACCGCCACACTGCCCACCCTGCGCGGATCCTTTGGCATCTCTGTGCAGGGCCTTAGCTCGGGTGCGATGCCAGTACGTACCGTTTTTCAGCCGGAAGGAACCGGAGAAATGTTTTACGCCTATTACATGGCCGCCGGGATTGGCTATTCCCGCCAACTCACCGACCATTTTAGCTGGGGCACCAATGTTCGCTACATCCGCGAGCAACTGGCCGAGTTTTCAGCCAATACGGTGGTGGTGGACCTGGGCTTTTTGTACCAGACCGACTTCAAAGACCTGCGGTTTGCTGTGCTGATCCAGAATTTTGGACCCAACTCTACGCTGAGTGGCAGCATTCCGACAGATACTACGTTCAATCCCCGTGCCATTCGCCTCGATGCCTACCCTGCGCCCACGGTTTTTAAGCTGGCTGTGTCGTTTAAACCCTGGGAAAGTGCCGATGGCCGCCAGACGCTGACCACCTTTCTGCAACTGAATCACCCCAACGACAACTCCGAAAACATCCGCATCGGGGTTGAATATGCCTATGCGAAGCTGCTGTTTTTGCGGGCGGGATATAAGATTAACGTAAAAGACGAATCATGGCCCACGGCGGGTATCGGCCTGCGGATGCAGATGGGGCGCAACCCCCTGATGCTCGATTATGCGATGGACCCTTTGCGCTATCTGGGGATGGTGCACCGGGTAGGACTTACATTTAGCTTGAATAAAGGAGAAACACGATGAGCCGTTTGCTGGGAATATTTGGGCGGGAAAAAGAAAATGTATGGCGGATGCTGAGCGAAGAGGTCGGCGGGGAGTATATCGAAGGCCGCGGCCTGCTCGGTAAAGACCTTGTGCGGATCCAGCACCAGCACTGGACCCTGCTGCTCGACACTTTTCAAAGGCCCAAGCAGCCTACCTATACCCGTATCCGGGCGGCCTATGTGAACCGCGACAGCTTTGAGTTCCGGATTTTCCGCAAAGACCTCTCTTCGGGTATCAGCAAGGTAGCCGGGATGCAGGACATCGAAGTCGGCTACGAGGAGTTCGACAGGGATTTTATTATCCAGGGAAATGACGAGATCAAGCTGCGGCAGTTATTTGACCACAACCGGATCCGGCAGATTATTTCATGGCAGCCTCAGATACAGCTGTTTAATGAAGTGGACGAAACCTGGGTGACCAATCCCTGGGGCGAAGGGCTGAGCGAACTGTCGTTTGAGGCGATGGGCGTGATCAAGGACTTGCAACAATTGCGCGACCTCTACGAACTCTTTTCACAATTATTGAACCACCTCTGCCACATCGGCTCTGCCTACGAGCAGGACCCGGACATGAGCTGCTGAACGATCTGACCTATGATGCGGAATCTTCTTTTTATATCGCCCCTGCTGTTGCTTTTT
The DNA here is from genome assembly GCA_004292985.1 of Bacteroidota bacterium. GTDB lineage: Bacteria > Bacteroidota > Bacteroidia > J057 > J057 > RDXT01. Next base: position 2,375 of record RDXT01000339.1, on the reverse strand, counting down.
GGCTGCGACGGCTTTTTTGGCCGCAAAACGGACACCGAATTTCTGGATGTGCCGGTGGCAGACAGCCGCCCGGTGGCCTATGTGCCAATACAGCCTGCCTGGGACGGACTTTCCTCGCCCGGCGATGTGATTGCGGGCTGGGATGAGCTTATTTATGTGGCGGATCGCGGCACCGAAGAAATCATCAGCTTCGATCAGGCCGGCAATGAACTGGGGCGCTTTGCGGTGCCCGGCCTCTATGCCATTGCCCAGGACCGCAGCCTCGACATTCTGGCTACCGGGACGCGCGACACCCTTATTTCCGGCACGACCTTTACCCTTCCGGCCATTTACCGCATTGATCTGAATAAAAGCGGCGATTATGGCCTTGCTCAGGCGCGGATCACCAAGGTGGTGGTGCACCCCTTTTACTTCCGCTCCTCCACGCCCACCAGTTCCGATGTGGCGGTGCGCTTTACCTCCATTGCCCCGCTGGCCGACAACAGCTACTATGTTTCGCGCACAGGCCCCTCCAATGGATCCAACCAGTTTGGCGGCCCAGACGATGCCGTGCTGACCTTCAACAGCAGCGACACCTATATTTCTCCCGTTTCGATTTCGACCAATCTGGGCCTTTTTCGCGACTATATCCGCCAGCCCTCTGCCGTGGTCTCTTATGCCCAGCCGCCGCAAAGCCCGGCCGTGAACAGCCGGGGCGACTTTTATTTCGCTTCGCTTACTTCCTCCGCCCAGCTCAAGGTGCAGTCTATCCGCCTCGAAGAGACGGCCTTTGGTGCCAGCTTCGTGGCTGTGAACCTGCCCGCCGGAGACACCAGCAAGGCCGACGGCTTTCTCTACACGCCCAACCGCTTCCGCCAGCCGAGCGATGTCACCCTCAGCGGCGATGGCAGCAACTACCTCTTTGTGACCGATATCGCCACCGACTCGCTGTACCAGTTTAATGCGCTGGGCTATGAGGGCGTAAATCCCCCCGCCGGAGCGACCAGCCGCAAGGCCATCCGCGTTTCCTTTGGCGGTACAGGAGAAGGGCTTACCCAGTTTCGCGACCCCTCAGGGGTAGCCTGGCTCAATAAGATTATCTATGTGGCAGACGCGGGCAACGGACGAATCCTGCGATTTAAGCTGACTACCGATTTTGACTGAGCCAGGTATCTGAGCGCAGCGCGACGTTTGTGCGGATATCGAGCCAGAACAGGTTGTAGTCGCCGATGTGGTAGTTTTGCTGCGGCAAAATGGCCAGCGGTCGTTTGACCCATAAAATCCCCCCATGTGCCTGCGCGAAGAGGCGCTCGCTGTATATTTTTTCGTAGTCACGCCAGAGAAAGCCTTTGTGCTCAGATTCGGGGGCCAGCGCCTCGTCGTAGCGCCAGCTGATCGGGTTCACCACTACAGCACCTTTATAATAGGTATCGTAATTTTTGGGAATACAGCCTTCGCGCCAGGTACACCAGCCCACGACGCAGCCAGTACCTGAAGGTTCTGCGCATACAGGCAGGCTTTTAAACTCGTCTTCATGGAAGGGCCAGCCTACGATATACGCGGCCACCAGTTGATTTTGCAGCGGTTTGCCATCAAAAAACTCTTTCACCAGCCAGAGCGCATGTACACTCCCCTGGCTGTGCGAGGCAATGATGATGGGTCTCCCCTGGTTGTGGTTTTTGAGGTAATATTCAAATGCTCTTTTTACATCGGAGTAGGCCAGGCGCAGGGCTTTGTGTTCGGAGGCTGTGTCCGTGGCAAAAAAGCCGCCGTAGCACATCTGGCGGTAGCGGGGGGCATAGACCCGGCCCGCATGGTTGAATACCGAAGCCTGGTTCTTGATGCTGTATTTGTCGGTGGTGATGTTCAGTTCCTGGTCGGCTGTGCTGGCATTCCAGGTAGCGCCGCCCATGTAGGTAGTGGGGTGGATAAAAAATACGTCTGCGGGTACATTTGCCTGATTTTCAGGGGCTACGCCGGGAGGGGTGAGGTCGGCCGAGTCTTGTTTTTCGGGCAGGGCAGCCCAGTTTTCGGCCTGGGCATAGTCGGGGGCAGGAGGGGCCTCATAGGCTTCGAAGGCCTGGGCCGGTGGCTCGCTGTCGTCGCAGGAGGTGAAAAACAGCAGAGCAGCCAGCCCCGCAGATACGAGAAGGTAAATCTTGGATTTCATACTGAGCTAACGCCGATTTTTGCACTAAGTTCCTCATTTTTACGGAAGATTTTGGAATAATCCTATGGCTCCCGGAACTAACATACAGAAGCCACCCCGGCCCCGCCTTTTGCGTAAATAAAAAAGAGTCATTTTGCGCAAAAGTTGTATCTTACTTCTCCGGAATCTACCTCATGAAGAAAAAAACGCTCCGCATAGCCGCTCTTGTATCTGTTCTGGCATTGGT
>RDXT01000338.1 GCA_004292985.1 Bacteroidota bacterium | reverse complement strand
GTTTTGTCGCGGCCCATGCCCGGCAGATCGGGAGCAATGACGCGGTGGCCCCGGCTTTCGAGGATAGGGATGAGGCGGTGCCAGTTCCAGGCGCTGTGCCAGGAGCCGTGGAGAAGGATGAAGGTTTTGGGTGCGGAAGGGATGCTCATCTGTGTGTGATTGAGGTGGAATGATGGCAAAGATGGGGCGAAGGGATGCGCAGGGAAACCCGTTTCTTGCGGAGTTGGGGATGGAGATTTTCGCTATCTTTGTGTCATGCAAATAGGAATTGACAGCTTTGCCGCAGCCCCACTCAACCCCGAAACCGGAAGGGCTGCCGACAGCATGAAATCCATCGCCGAGCTGCTGGAGCGGATCGAGCAGGCCGACCGATGCGGACTCGATGTCTTTGGTATCGGCGAACACCACCGGAAGGAGTTTCTGGACTCCGCCCCTGCGGTGATTCTCGCCGCCGCTGCTGCCCGCACCAAGCGGATCAAACTGGGCAGCGCCGTTACGGTGCTCAGCGCCGCCGACCCGGTGCGGGTGTTTCAGAATTTCGCCACGCTGGACCTGATTTCACAGGGGCGGGCCGAAATGGTGGTGGGACGCGGCTCTTTTATCGAGTCATTTCCGCTGTTTGGTCTAAAACTCGAAGATTACGACGACCTGTTTATCGAAAAACTCGAACTGCTGCTCCATATCCGCGCAAATGAGGTGGTGAACTGGTCGGGCAAATTCCGGCCCGCGCTGCGCAACCAGGCCATTTATCCGCGTCCGGTGCAGGATCCGCTACCCATCTGGGTGGGTGTCGGCGGCACGCCGGAGTCTTTTGCGCGTGCGGGGATGCTGGGCCTGCCCTTGATGGTGGCCGTGATCGGCGGCGAAACCCACCGTTTCCGTCCCCTGATAGACCTATACCGCCAGGCGGGCAAAGAGGCGGGGCATCCGCCGGAGCAACTCCAGGTGGGCCTCCACTCCCTGGGATATGTGGGCGAAACAACCGAGGAAGCGGTCGAAGACTATTTCCCCGGCTATGCCGAGACCTTCACCCGCATCGGCAGGGAGCGCGGCTGGCCTCCGGTAACACGCCAGGGTTTTATGGCACAGGCAGGTCCGCGCGGCGCCCTGATCGTGGGCGGCCCCGAAGACGTAGCGGCCAAAATCCGCCGTCACAGCGAAGCCCTCGGCGGCATCACGCGGCTCTCTTTCCAGATGGACAATGCAGGCCTTTCGCACGAAAAACTGATGCGGTCTATTGAATTGATCGGGGAGAAGGTGATGGCGGGGGTGAATGGGTGAGTGTAGGTATCAGGTATTAATAACATAGGTATATGATCGTTCGAATCCTTATTCTTACAGCATCCCTGTTGGCGTTTGTGACTGCCAGCGGGCAAAAAACCATCACGGAATTGTACGGCTTTAAGCTGGGTCAGGCGCGTGAAAGCATCGTTCCGCAACTGGGAAAACCCTCGAAAGCGGATGTATTTGATGATGGCTTTGAGTATGAGTATTATCTACTTCCCAAAAAAAAGATAGATGTGTATTTCGAATTCGCTGTGGGAAATACAGAAAAAATTTGGTCCATTCAGGTTTCGGGAACGGATACCACCGTGGATATTGGCCTGCAGGGTGTGAGGCTGGGAATGGATCGGGCACGGGTGGAAGCCGTATTTGGCCCTCCCTCAAAGAAAAAAGATATTGGTCAATATGGCCAGCAATGGATGTACAACAACACCAATTATTCGTTTGAAATCAACCCGAAAGGGAAACTCTCAAGCATTAAAATAACGGATGATTTTTCACCTCCCGCGCCTTCTGCCCAGGACGTGGTGAGCAGCCTGCCGAAGGAAATACAGCAGGTGGTCCATTACATCCGAAAACAAGAGTATCTGGAGTTATTTGGCGACTCTTCGCATGCCTATCAGTTCAGACCACGGGGCTGGGAAATCACCGACATTGACAATGATGGCATCACCGAGGTTTTTTTCCTTATTTATCCCCATTTCGCCCAGACAGCCCCTATCCAGATTTATCAGATTCAGAAAAACGGCACTGTAACCCGCGTGAAAGAAAGCCTTGCTCCCGGAAATCCGGTTGCCAGAACGGACGAGTACCTGGATAGCCATAACGGAGGATATGCCGCAGACCTTACCATTGAAAAGCCGGACAAAGAGACGAACAGGAAGCTGGCTGAGATGAGTATGAAGTTTGGGACGACGGTGCTGGAGTTTCCCAACTTTTTCCATACCGACGACCGAATGGACAATGGCGGCGGATATATAGACCTCTCTTACTCAAATTATTCGTATGCAAACCCCTCCTGTGAAAATATCCAGTTAGCGAAGCCCCTCGGTATGGCAAGCGGGGAGTTAAAAGCCAAATCCGGGAAATACCTCGCCGTTGCCGTTGATACGGAAATTTGGATCTACAAAATCAAGCGCATTGACGAAATGGGCTTTCTTGACAAAGAGCTAACGATTATCCCTTTACCGAAGGGTTTTTTCGGGTTTAAAAGTGGCGAAAAAACACTTAGTTACCTCAACAACAAAGGGGCGATCCTTCCTGTAGAGGTAAAATAAGTGACTCGTTTACCTCCGCTTGTGAGTGATATGATGAAGACAGGATTTACAGGATTAACGGGATTTTTCCCTGCATAAAAAACGCCCCTATTCCCTCTCTATTCCCTTACCCCTCCCAACTCCTCCAGCCGCTCCATCAGCCAGGCGGCGTTGGAGAGTTCCAGGGTTTCGCGGAGCTGCTTCCTCAGCCTATCGGCGGATTTGCGGAAAGCTGCCGGAGGCATATAATCAGACTTGCTGCGCAGCACATGGAGGCGGCGCACATAGTGGATCAGGTTGAGGTGCATCTTGCGCTGGTAGGCCTGCGGTACTTCCGCAGGCCTTTTTTGTGTACTACCCTAAAAAACTACGACAAAAGTCGTAAATAAATTTGCATCTACGACTTTTGTCGTTTATGTTTGTTCCTGTTATCCAACAGGTTCATTATCATGTCTCAACCCGATCCCTCCGAAGCCGAACTCGAAATCCTGCAAATCCTGTGGGAGCACGAGCCGGCGACCGTTCGTTTTGTGCACGAACACCTGAGCAGCAAAAAAGAGGTCGGCTACACCACGACCCTCAAGCAGATGCAGCGCATGACCGAAAAGCAACTCATCCGCCAGCACAAGACGGGTAAGTCGCACGAGTTCACCGCGCTGGTCCGCCAGAACCAGATCAAGGGCAACCTCTACCGCAGGCTGGTGGACGGTGTGTTTCAGGGTTCGGCGATGGGGCTGGTGCTGCATGCCCTGGGGCAGGACGAACCATCGCCCGAGGAACTGGCAGCGCTGGAGCAGTGGCTGGCCGAAAAAAAGAAAGGAGCCGGATCATGAATGCGCATTCATGGACCGAAGCCCTGGGCTGGACCTTGCTGCACAGTCTCTGGCAGGGCGCTCTGCTGGCAGGCTTGTATCTCCCGGCCCGCCACTGGCTCAGGGGGCACAGCCCGCAGAGCCGCTACCTGCTCGCAGTGCTGACCCTGGCGGCCATGCTCATCATTTCGGGGATTACGCTCAGCCGCCTTTGGCCACAAGAGACTGATATACAACTTGTTGCGACGACACAGACAGCCCTGCGTACAGGTCCGGGCGAGTTACCCGCCGAAGCGCCGCTGAGCCTGAAAGGCCTGCTTACGACGCTGACACCCTGGCTGAGCTGGGGCTGGATGCTGGGCGTGGGCCTGCTGGCCTTGAAATGGGCGGGCGGTTTTTACTACTCCCGGCGTCTGCGGGTGCATGGCACCCAGCTGCCTGACATCGCCCTGGCGGAGCAGGTACTGCGCTGGCAGCAGCGCCTCGGCATTCGCCGGAGGGTGCAGCTCCGGCTGAGCAGCCGCATCGGCAGCCCTATGACCCTGGGGCACCTGCGCCCGGTGATCCTGATTCCGCTGAGCCTCGCCAGCGGCCTGAGTCCTGAGCAGTGGGAGGCCATCCTGCTGCACGAACTGGCCCATATCCGCCGGGCCGATTATCTGGTGAACCTGATTCACAGCCTGGTGGAGATTCTGTTCTTTTACCACCCCTTGTGCTGGTACCTGTCCCGGCAGATCCACCGCGAGCGGGAGGCCTGTTGCGATGACCTGGCGGTCGAAAGCTGCGGCGATGCCCTTCGCTATGCCGAGTCCCTGATCCGCCTGCAACACCTTCGTTTTACCCCACAAACTTCTTTTGCAATGAATTTAATCCCTTCTCAGGGTGCATTCAGCCAGCGCATCCAGCGCCTGTTTGTGCCTACCCAGGACCGCAAACGCTCCCCCTGGGCTATATTGCTCGCACTCTTATGCGTCACCTGCCTGCTCTCCCAAAGCTGGAAAGCACAGGCGCAAAGCACTTCCCAGATCGCCGCAAAGGGTGTGGAACCCTTCTCCATAACCATTACGCGGGACTTTACCCTGAAACAATTAGATGAACTCAAGGCCCGCTTTGCAGAAAAAGGCATTCGCCTGGAAACAAGCATTACCGGGGTGGATGCTGAGGGGCATCTGACAGCGATCAGCATACACGTTTCTCTCCCTGATGGAAGTTCGGGAAGTTTGAGCACGACAAATATGGGATCTGTTACGATTTCCAGCTCCGAAGATACGCCCTTGTCTATTTCAGGAAAACCGTATGATCCATTCGTCACGGGTCTGCCTCTGTATTTGCTCGATGGAAAACGGATCACTAAAGAAGAAGCAGACAAGTTGGACCCCGGACAAATTGCCACCATTGATGTGCTGAAAGGTGCTTCTGCAACAAGTGTATATGGACCCAAAGCGAAAGAAGGGGTCATTGTGATTCGGACAAAAACTCCGGTTGCTGCCGAAAAAGCCATACATGAAGAGCGCTCTGCCGAATTAACCAAGAACTGGCCTTCCGAAGGAGTGACGTATGTGATTGATCAGAAGATTGAGACTGAGGCAGAGGTAAAAGCATTAGACGTGGATCAGATCGTGGCAGTGAGTGTATTTGGCAGCGATTTTGGCGTAAATGCCTATGGGGAAGATGGCAGAAATGGGATTGTTATGATTGAAACAAAGGCCGGGCATGAGGAAAAAACGGCTGCTTCTTCAACTGTCACCCTTCCTGATTCAAAAGTAAAGGTGTTTCCCAACCCGTCAAGCCAAAATTTTACCATACAGTTTACCTTGAGCGAAGAGAGGCCAGTGAGTATAAAAGTGTATGACCCCGCTACCGGAAAACTTGTCAAGGTGCTGGCAGAGCAGGTTTATCCCGCAGGCATACATACGGTGGAATGGCAGGCAGATAATGAAGTGGTGGGTAACTACTTTATTCATACCAATCTCGGCGGTGATGAAGGCTACACCCATAAGGTATCTGTTCAGCCTTAAAGAAATTTTCTCTCTGAAAATCCACTGATGTAGGGCTATTCCCCTTCTATCCTTTCCCGTCAGCAGAGCTGCGTATATATGCCTGATTCAGCGCTATATACGCAGCTTTTTGTTGTGTGGGGAATTTGTATATTGAGGGAGGCTTTGGGCCTGGGTGTATATGGGTGTTATCAGGCGCTTT
>RDXT01000959.1 GCA_004292985.1 Bacteroidota bacterium | reverse complement strand
CCGACAGGGCAGGTCATGATGCTGAAAATGTAGGACTCCGAAGCGCGCACGCCGATGGACTCGTCGCTGGCGAACATCACCGGACGAATGTACAGGCTGCCTTTGTCTGCCGCAGGAATCCAGGCCTTATCTATCCGCACCAGTTCGCGCAGGCCTTCCATAAAAAGTGCCTCCGGCAGTTCCGGCATAGACATGCGCAGCGCAGACTGGTTGAGCCGCCGCAGGTTGTCTATCGCCCGGAAGAGCACAGCCTCACCGCTGGCAGAGCGGCTGGCTTTCATCCCTTCAAAAATCGCCTGTCCGTAGTGCAGCGAGAGCATGCTCGGCGCAAAATGGATAGGACCATAAGGCAGAATTTCAGGGATGCCCCATTTCCCGTTTTCGTAGCGCGCCAGCAGCATGTGATCGCTGAAAACGCGGCCAAAAGGAAGATTATTCATATCCACTTCCGAGATCCGTGATTCGGCAATCGGGTGGATAATGAGTTCGCGCTCCAGCGTGTTCATATCGAGTACAGGTTGAATTAAATCAGGTCGCAATTAACCGATATTCCTCCGGATTTTCCAGCTAAATATGGGATCATTTTAGCTTGAATACAGGGTGCCGGAGTAATCTTTGCCCTTGTATTTAAGGATATAGGGGTAACGTTCTCCGGGTTTCAGGGGGGCGCGGGGCACACGGATGTAATCCAGCCCTTTTCGGTCGGTTACCTTTCCTTTGATCCAGAGTTTTTTACCACTTGCATCCATCAAATGCAGCTCCACAAAGCCGGGAGCGGTAATATCGTAGCGGATTTCAATATAATCCTTCTCCGGAACGGTGCCTGTGATGTACAAACGCAGGTCTGCGCTGCGTGTCTGTCCTTTCAGGCCAGTCGCTGCGAGCAACAAACAGATAACAATGAGCTGCTTCATATCGGGTAAAATAGACTCTTAAACATAACGTAAAATAAGGCGTATCCGCATCTTAGAGAAGATTTTCTTTGCACCAATCTGCAATCATGCGCGTAGCTCCGGATCGCTGTTGAATATGTTGTATCTGTGTACGCGAAATCCGCTCCCTCTCTGCCGGGTCTGCAAGGATTTTTTGGATTCCGGAGGTAAGATTTTGCGAAAAAGAAACGGCAAATGCGCAGCCCTCTTTAATCATCTCCACCGCTTCCGGAAACCGCCCGTAGCGGGGACCGAAAAAAACAGGCTTTCCAAAAGCAGCAGGCTCCAGCACATTGTGCAGCCCCTTGCCAAAGGCTCCCCCCACATAGGCAATATCACCATAGGCATAGAGGCGCGACAGCATCCCGATATTGTCAATCCACAAAATGCGCTCCCTGCCGCTGGCCTGCGCCCGCTCCGAATAGAGCAGGCTGAGGTCCGGAAAACGGCGGCACATACTCC
>RDXT01000337.1 GCA_004292985.1 Bacteroidota bacterium | reverse complement strand
TGGATCTGTATTACGTGCCTGTGGAGTGGTTTCGTATGTCGCATGAGGTCAAAACGGAGCGTCATGTGTTTTTTCAGAACTATGATGCAAAGGCTGCTGCGGGGGATGTATATGTGAATACGCGGGTTCAGGTGTTCAGGGAAAAAAAGGCGCGGCCTGATCTGGCTTTCCGCGCGGGAATCAAAACCGCTTCCGGAGGTACGCTCGGCGCGGCGCGTTATACCGATGCACCGGGCTACTATTTCGATGCTTCTGCCGGAAAAAGCCTGCTACCCCACGACCGATTTCGCATCTATGCTATGATCGGGCTGTATGTGTGGCAGACCTACGACCCCCGCTACCTGCAAAACGACGCTATCTTATATGGGCTGGGGCATTCGTTGTGGATCAAAAACTGGACTTTCCGGCAGGACCTTTCGGGCTACTGGGGCTATCTCGGCAATGGCGACCGCCCGCTGCTGTACCGCTTCCGGCTGGAGCGCCGCCAGGGTCACCTGCTTGCGATGCTGCTGGGCCAGGCTGGATTGTATGATTTTCCCTATAAAAGCCTTGAGCTGGCACTTGGGGTGAGGTTGTAATGCCTATTTCGGCGCTACAAACCCCTTATTCACCTCATAAATCAGGCCCAATACATCGTCGCGGCCCACTCCCTCCTGCGCGGAGGTCAGAATCATCGGCGGCAACTCCTCCCATGCCTGGAGCAGCACCTCCTGGTAGTGGCTGATATTGGCTTCGAGGCCCTTGGGCTTGAGCTTATCCGTTTTGGTAAACAAAATAATAAACGGAATCCCCTTTTCACCCATCCACTGCATGATACTCAGGTCCGACTCCTGCGGGGGAATGCGGCTGTCTATCAGCAAAAACACATTCATCAGGTTTTCGCGGCGCACCACATATTGTGTGATCATTTCCGAAAAGGCCTGCCGCATCGTTTGCGAAGTGCGCGCATAGCCATAGCCCGGCAAGTCCACCAGAAACCAGGTGTCGTTGATCAGGAAGTGGTTGATTAACTGCGTTTTACCAGGCGTGCCGCTGGTTTTGGCCAACCCGTTACGGCGGCACAGCATATTGATCAGCGAGGATTTGCCCACATTGGATCTGCCCACAAACGCATACTCCGGACGCACAGGCGGCGGGAGCTCTTTGAGGGTTTTGCTGCTTTTCACGAATGTAGCTGAACTAATCTCCATTTGGCATTGTTTCATCACAGGGCAGACTCTACTTTTGCCCTCTGAACCCCAAAGGTACGAAAACATTGAGCAAGCACGTAACTCCTTATCAGCAGTCCGGTGATTCGAAGAAAAAACAGGTCACGGAGATGTTTGACAACATCGCCCCGCGCTATGACCTGCTCAATCACACCCTCACCCTCGGACTCGACTACGGCTGGCGCCGCAAAGCGGTGCAGATGCTGGCAAAATATAAACCCAGAGTGATCGTTGATATGGCTACAGGCACAGCAGACTTTGCCATCGAAGCTGCCCGCCTGAACCCTGAAAAGATCATTGGCATAGATATTTCCCCCCAAATGCTGGGAATCGGTAGGGAAAAAGTATCTAAACGAAATCTATCTTCGTTAATAGAACTGATCGAGGGAGATTCGGAGGCCATTAACCTGCCCGATAACTCCGTAGATGCAATAACAGTGGGCTTTGGTGTGCGGAATTTTGAACATTTAACCCAGGGGATGTCTGAGCTGCTGCGGATTTTGCGCCCCGGAGGGGCTGTGGTGATTCTGGAGCCGGCTTCTCCCCGTCATTTTCCCATGAAACAGCTCTTTGAACTGAATTTCCGGGTCATTACCCCGCTTGTAGGCCGCCTGCTTTCGGGTGATTCCTCGGCATATACGTACCTTCCGGCTTCTGTGCAGGCTTTTCCCTATGGAGAAGAATTTTTGTCCATTTGCCGGGAAGTGGGGTTTGTACGTACCTCATTCCGCACCCTCGGGCTGGGCGTATGTGCCTGCTATCTGATAGAGAAGCCCTGAAAATGCGTTTTATTCCTCCCATCTTCCCTGTACCTTTAACTCCTCCACGCTCTATCGGAAACATCTACCTGACTTTCTCCGAATGCGAAATGATATGATGCTTGTTTCCTGCGCGCGCAAAGCGCTTTTGGTGTGGATCTTATGCCTGCTCAGCCTGTCGCTCACTGCGCAGCACTACGGCAATAACCACCCCTTCGATTTCAAAAAGTTCAATCTGGGCTTTCTGATGGGGTTTAATTACAACAGTTACAACCTGAAAGAGCAGATAAACATTGTCGAAGATGGTGTCCTGCTCAAACAGATTACCGCCATCGGCAGGCCCGGCCTCAACCTGGGGATGATCAGCAACGTCAACCTCAGCAAGCGGGTTTCCCTGCGTCTGGTGCCCGCTATCTCCCTCGAAGAGCGCAATTTTGAGTACCGCTTTCAGGGAAGGACGCAGGACTCCGTCATTATGCGGAAGATCGAAGCGGCTTACATGAACTTCCCGCTGATGTTTCAGTTTAAAACCAGCTATTACAAAGCTACACGTCTTTACGTGCTGGGGGGCGCACAGATCGGTTTTAACCTCGCTTCCAACAAAAGGGTACTCGACGACCAGGACCTGCTCAAGATTGATAATCAGGATATTAGCCTGGTATTCGGCTTCGGGTTTAACCTCTACGGCGAGCGGATCAAGCTGTCTCCGGAGATCAAATACACCCTCGGCCTGCTTGATATCTACCGCCCGGAGTACACCAGCCATGCCCAGGCCATCCGCCGTCTGACCAGCCAGGTGCTTTCAATCAATGTGAACTTTGAGTAAGTTTGTGCCTTCATGACAAGGCAAAATGGCACTCCCAAAGCTCAAACTCCTCGATAAGATCATTATCGTTTCTTTCGCAACCACCCTGCTCACCCTGCTGGGCTACATTGCATTTCAGAAAAAAGCCAACCGTGACTTTTACCTTCCGGCCCAATACAGCGGCTGGGTAAAAATACGCTATCTGGTGCCCGGCGCTCCGGCGCTCGAAAGCATAGACGGTGTCCAGCAGATCGTGATTCCCGACAGCGGGGTGCTCGATACCTCCTCTCCCCTGGAAATCGGCTGGCGGCGCGACCGCTTTTTCCGGATGGAATCCAATACGCCTCGCCCCATAGCCACCTACGAGCAGAGCGGAAGCGAAACGCGAATCCTGCTGCACATGCACTCCTATTATGCCCGCAACTACGAGTCCTTATTGCAAAATCTGCCCGTAGGTGCCGATACCACCCTGCCCGACAATACCCGCCTGCGCAAGCCTTCGGAGCGCCGGGTCTCTTATACCGCCGGGAAAAAAAGCATCGAATATTTTTACATCAGCGCGGCCTACGAAGCCATCTCCTTTACCCCGCCGCCTTTCAATGATCCCGAAGCCCTTCAGGACATGGGAGATAAGCAGATTCCTGCTCCGCGTTAACATTCTGCCGATTGTTTTGTTTTTATTCGCAAAAAGGCAGATTTTACGATTCGTATATTCCTCCCCATGACAAATAATACCGCCCTGCCCACCCTCGACTTTGGCAATACCCGGCTGGCTTTCCACGCCAAGAGTGATGCCCGCCTCAAGCGTACCTATCTGATGTACCGCATGATCGGCTTTCCGTTCACGGCGCGTGTGGGACCGCAGGTGCTCAATGTGATGCTGCGCAACCATCTGCCCGGCGCGAAAGCCATTGTCAGGGGCACCTTGTTTAAGGTTTTTTGTGCGGGCGAGTCGCTCGAAGACACCCTCCTGACCACCCGGCAACTGCAACAGTTCGGTGTGCGGGCCATCCTCGACTACTCCGTGGAGGGAGAAAAAACCGAAGCCGGATTTGATGCCACCTGTCAGGAATTTTATGATACCCTGGTTCTGGGCGCCAAACAACAGCCGGTAGCCTTCAGCGCCTGCAAGCTTACGGGCCTGGCTTCTTTTGACTTAATGGAGAAAATTTCTGCGGGAAAAAGCCTCAGCAGCGAAGAAACAGCGGCCTGGGAACGTGTAAAAGCCCGGATGGAGCGGCTCGCCGAAGCCTCCGCCGCCGGACAGGTACCTTTCTTTATAGATGCCGAAGAAAGCTGGATTCAGGATGCCATAGATGCCCTCGCCGAGTCGCTGATGGAGCGCTACAACCAGACAGAACCGCTCATTTTTACCACCGTGCAGCTCTACCGCCACGACCGCCTCGAATACCTCCGGGGCCTGATTCAGCGCAGCCGCGAGCGCGGGTATGTGCTGGGCGTGAAGCTGGTGCGCGGTGCCTACCTTGAAAAAGAACACGCACGCGCGGAGGCAATGGGCTATCCTACGCCTATTCAGGCCAGCAAAGAGGCCACCGACCACGATTTTAATGAGGCACTCCGGCTTTGCATAGACCATATAGACCAGCTGGCAGTCTGCGCAGGCACCCATAATGAAGAAAGCAGCCGCTACCTCACCGAATTGATGGCCTTAAAGGGGCTTCCGAACAGCCATCCGCGCGTATTGTTCGCCCAATTGCTTGCCATGTCGGATCATATCTCCTTTAATCTGGCCCATGAAGGCTACAATGCCTTCAAATACCTTCCCTACGGGCCTGTGGAGGCGGTGTTTCCCTACCTTTCGCGCCGCGCACAGGAAAATACCTCTGTGGCCGGACAGAGCAGCCGCGAACTGGAGTTGCTTTCAAGAGAAATGAGGCGCCGGGGTTTCTGGGCCTGGTGAGCCTATTCGAGGGCTATGCCAAAGCGGAGCGTAATGCCGCTGGCGATGTCGCCGTTGCGGAAGCTATTGATCCATACACCCCCGCCCAAGAGATAGCGCGAATAAAAGCGGAACGCATAGCCTGCGCCCAGCGAAAGGCCGTAGGTCCATTCCTGCACCTGCTCCAGTTCGCGCAGGACCGTGTTTCCCTGGGAAATTTCCGTCAGGACATAGGTGTTGCTGCTGCGGGCAAAGGCGGGGCCTGCCCCGATGTAGAGATCGTTGGGAAGCGAAGGCAGTTGCAGACGCAGCTGAAGCTCTCCCCCATTAAGCCCATTTTCAATCACCGAACGGCCTCCCTGCGCGTGAGATACGCTGGTGCCCGCCATCACTCCCAGCCAGGAAAGCGGCCGCAGACAGAGTTCATTCCGCAGCGAAAAGCCAGCGTTGTCGCCCGTGCCAAATTTTGCCGGGCCCGCTGCCATAAAAAAAGCGGCTTTGTAGGGGCGGCTCATTTGTGCGGAGGCAGATATACAGAGCAGCGCAAGCAGGGTAAAGATTCCTTGTTTCATCGTTGTGTAAGTAGAACATCGTTTACTAAAAAAGCAATAGGGGCTCAGTTGATCCGCTCGATACGGATACTGTCATGAACGGCTCCCCGCACAGAAGTGCTGGCTGAGGCATCTGGCACCTCTTTTTGCAGCAGATACCAGGTCGCCGCGAGTACCGCCAGCGAAAGCATCAGGGTGAGTATTTTTTTGATCCGCCGTTTCATGCGCAACTCTTTTATCTATGACGTAACATAGCATCCTTTTGCGGCCTGTGACAGAAGCTTTTTTCAGGCGTGTATAAGTATCGAATAAGTGTGAAGCGGGAAAAATCCGTAGTATTGT
>RDXT01000958.1 GCA_004292985.1 Bacteroidota bacterium | reverse complement strand
CAACGATGCCCTGGCCGTAGCTGAAGCGCTGGGAATCCCGTTTCAGGCCATAGACCTGAGCGAAGCCTACCGCGAGCGCATTGTCGAATATATGTTTGCGGAATATGAACGCGGACGCACCCCCAACCCGGACGTTCTGTGCAACCGCGAGATTAAGTTTGATGTATTTCTCGAAAAAGCGATGAAGTTGCACGCCGACTTTATCGCGACAGGCCACTATGTGCGCAAAGAAACCACCTTTGTTGAAGGCAAGGAAGTACATCACCTGCTTTCGGGCATAGATCCGGGCAAAGACCAGAGCTATTTTCTCTGCCAGCTCACCCAGGCCCAGCTTTCAAAGGCGCTTTTCCCCATCGGAGGCCTGAAAAAATCAGAAGTGCGGGCCATTGCACGGAAAATCGGACTGGTTACTGCCGAAAAAAAGGATTCGCAGGGCCTTTGCTTTGTGGGAAAAGTGAAATTGCCGGTGTTTCTCCAGCAGCAACTGATGCCCAAAGCAGGCCGCATCATCGAAATCGCTGCCGATGCCCCTCTCTACCGGGAGCCTGTGGCTGTGGGAGCGCCTCTTTCAAAAACAGAGCAGCTCCGCCAGCAAACTACCCCCTACAGCTACCGCCCCGCAGACGGCAAAGTTGTCGGCGAGCATGACGGCGCACATTATTTCACCATCGGGCAGCGCAAGGGCCTCCACGTGGGCGGAAAAGCCGAGCCGCTTTTTGTGATCGCGACCGATACGACCGAGAATGTGATTTATGTCGGTATGGGCGAAGAGCATCCCGGCCTCAACCGCCAGGGGCTGTTTATCCCCGCAGCTGATGTACACTGGATCCGCGAAGACCTGCGTATGGAACCCGGCGAGTCGCGCCGCTCCCGTGCGCGCATCCGTTACCGCCAGCCGCTCGAAGACCTGACGATATACCAGGAGCCGGAAGGCATGTACCTGATTTTTGACCGCATCCAGCGGGGCATCACGCCGGGACAGTTTGCTGCCTGGTATGAGGAGGGGGAGTTGCTGGGGTCGGGGGTGATTTCGTGAGACAGGGTTCAGGGAACAGTTTACAAGGAACAGTTTTCAGGGAACAGGGAACAGTATGCGGGTGGGTGCCTGCCCCGCTTGCGGGGAGAACAGTTTTCAGGGAACAGGGAACAGTATGCGGGTGGGTGCCTGCCCCGCTTGCGGGGAGCTTGTCAGCCTGTCCCGCTTGCGGGAAACCCCCGCACAAAGCCCTGAGGGCCTTAATATAGTAGCAAGGGGTGTTGCTCCTTGCTACTCAAGATGTTTCACAGGTTTTCCAGCACAAAATTTGTCATTTTGCGGTAGAGGTGGAAGCGGGTATAGCCTCCATAAATGCCGTGGTTTTTGTTGGGATAAAAGAAGGAATCAAACTCCTTATTCGCGCCGACGAGGGCGGTAACCATCTCCATCGAGTTCTGGAAATGCACGTTGTCATCGCCCGTGCCGTGGACGAGCAGGAAGCTGCCCTGGAGGTCTTTGGCGAAGTTGATCGGAGAGTTGTCGTCGTAGCCTTTGGGGTTAAGCTGGGGCGTTTTGAGGAATCGCTCGGTGTAGATGGTGTCGTAGAAGCGCCAGTTGGTAACCGGTGCAACAGCGATGCCCATTTTAAACACACCTTTACCCTTGGTCAGACAGAGAGAGGTCATGTATCCGCCGTAGCTCCAGCCCCAGATGCCGATGCGTTTGCCGTCCACCCAGGGGAGGGTTTGCAGGTATTTGGCAGATTCGATCTGGTCTTCCGCTTCGAGGTGGCCGAGGTCTGCGTAGGTGCAGTCGCGGAAGTCGCGCCCGCGTGCGCCTGTGCCCCGGTTGTCCACCGAAACGACCACATAGCCTTTCTGGGCCAGCATCTGGTACCACATGTAGTTAAATCCGCTGCCGAAGCCCCATTCGTTGGTAACGGTCTGACTACCAGGGCCTCCATAGACAAACATCAGCACCGGATACTTCTTTTTCTCATCAAAATCCGGAGGCAGGATGCGCCATGCGTTGAGGGTGGTTTTGCTGGCAGTCTGGAAGGAGAAAAACTCCGCTTTGCCCAGTTTCAGGGCCGATAGTTTTTTGTCTAAGCCCTTGTTGTCGGCCAGAACGCGCATTGTTTCGCCGTCCGACTTGCACAGGCGGGTTACAGGTACCTGGCTGATGTTGCTCCAGGTGTCGGTGAAATAGCGGTAGCCTGCGCTGAGGGCCACTTCGTGGGTACCTGCGCCTTCGGAAAGGCGTTTTTTCTTCTTGCCACTCAGCGACACGCTGTATAAATGACGCTCCAGCGGGGAGTCCTCGGTCGAGGTAAAAAATACCCGGTCGCCCGCCTCGTCAATGCCTGCAATGTCGGTTACCTCAAAATCCCCTTCGGTCAGGGCTTTTTTCACTTTGCCGTCGGGACCATAGCGGTAAATGTGGCGGAATCCGCTTTGCTCGCTGAGCCAGATCAGGTCGCCATCGGCCAGGAAATGCCAGGTGTTGTCGTCCGGCTCTTCGATATAGGTGTCGCTGCTTTCGCT
>RDXT01000336.1 GCA_004292985.1 Bacteroidota bacterium | reverse complement strand
TGTCCGGTTTGCCCGGTATTGTCGAGGTAGTCGGAGGGGATAAAGCGGTAGGTATAGTCGAGGCTGAGGCTCACCTGGGGGGTGATGCGGCCCTGAAGCCCCGCGGCGAGAGGCAGTTGCGGAATGGCGGTGTTGTAGGTTTCGCCTTCGGGCCGCGAAGAGCTGACAGCCAGCAGGCGGCGGTTGTTCTGGTCGCGCGGCGAAAAAAACAGCAGGCCCGCCCCTGCTGAAACATAGGGCTGGAGGATCGCGCGCGGAAAAAGGCGGTAGCTGAGGCGCAGATCGCCGTGGATCACCTGGGTCTGGACAAAGGTCGGTGGCGTTACGCCCACGGGCGCAGCAGGCAATTCACCGTCATATTGATCCGCAAACTTACCAAACCCGGCATGAAACTGTACCCGCAGCGCCTTTTGATTGCCGGGCTGAAGGGAAATTTCCCCTCCCGGATAGACCCTCTGGTACCCCAATCCCGGATCGCTCAGATCGCCCACATAGCTGAAAGCAGAAAAACCCAGTCCCACCTGTAAGGGAGTCCGTTTCAGACTGTCCTGCGCAGGCAGCAGCGCCGGAAGCATCAGCATCAGCAGTACACAAAGGCGTATATTCATAACAGTTGGCCCAATAGTTAATACGCACGCAAATTCCCTGCCGGAAAAATTCCGGGCAGATGCTGCAATATTACACGCAGGTTCCGGGCCTTTCAAACAGGATTTTCAGGGAAACCTACATGTTGCGCGCCTTTACTCAGCGCAACACGTCCGAAAACTCCGGTACACGGTCAAAAACGCTTTTCGCAAAAGGACAGAGAGGCATAATCCGCATATGGCGCTCCCGCGCAAACTCTACCGCCGCAGTCACAAGCTGCTTACCCAGACCTCTGCCGGAATTACCCTCCTGCACCTCCGTATGGTCAATGATAAACTGACTGTCTCCGGCATATACGTAGGTCATCTCCGCAATCCGGGCACCATTTTCTTCTATATAAAAAGAGCCTTTTTTCCCATTGTCACTTCTCCGAACATCCATAGCGTCCCATAGTTACGTAGCAAAACATGTGTTGATACATCAATATACTTGTTTTACCGGAAAATACAAGCCGCCTCTTCTTATTTCCTCTTTTCCATTTCCATCAGATTACTGTACCTTTGAAATCTATGAATCGGATACTGAGATATATATTGTTTAGTCTGGTCTTTCTGACCCTCGGTCTGTTTATCGGATTCCGGCTCGACAACCGGCTTCCGGGCGGCGAACTGCTGGGGTCTGATCCTGAAATGAAAAAATTTCATGAGGCGCTCGACTTCGTCAGGGGCAATTATGTGGAGGCACCCGAT
Source organism: Bacteroidota bacterium (assembly GCA_004292985.1). Classification (GTDB taxonomy): domain Bacteria; phylum Bacteroidota; class Bacteroidia; order J057; family J057; genus RDXT01. The sequence continues at coordinate 4,237 of RDXT01000336.1, read as the reverse complement.
GAAGGCAAACTTGTCAGCGACGCCATTAAAGGAATGATGGAAGGGCTTGACCCGCACTCGTTTTATATCCCTGCCCAGGAACTGGCGGAGATGAATGAGCGTATGGAAGGCAGTTTCGACGGGATCGGGGTGCAGTTTAATGTCCTCGACGACACGATATATGTAGAGGCAGCACTGGCAGGCGGCCCCAGCGAAAAAGTGGGCATCATGGCCGGAGACCGCATCATCTGGGTAAATGATACCCTGATGGCAGGCGTAGGCATCACCAATACACAGGTCATGAAGCGCCTCAAAGGGCCTAAAGGCACACGGGTGCGCGCGCAGATCCTGCGCAGAGGCCAGCCCGACCTGCTGGAGTTTGTCATTACCCGCGACAAAATCCCGCTCAACAGCGTCGAGTACTCTTATATGATCAATGAGGGCACAGGCTACCTCCGCGTAACCAGTTTCACCGAAACGACCTATGACGAGTTTCGCGAGCACCTCCGGAAACTTCAGGCGCTGGGGATGAAAAGCCTTGTGCTCGACCTGCGCGGCAATCCGGGAGGCTACATGAATATGGCCTGCAAAATGGCCGACGAGTTTTTGCCTGCGGGCAAAGTGATCGTCTCTACCGATGGCCGCATTCCCGAAAGCAAGCAGGAATACAAAGCCACCGACGCCCTCAATGCCTTTGAAAAAGGCGCATTGGTGGTGCTGATTGACTATGGCTCTGCCTCTGCCAGCGAGATTGTGTCGGGCGCTGTGCAGGACCACGACCGGGGCCTGATTGTCGGGGTGCGCTCTTTTGGCAAGGGAATGGTGCAAATACAAAAAGCCTTTGAAGACGGCTCTGCGGTGCGGATGGTGATCTCCAAATACTATACGCCCAGCGGTCGCTGCATCCAGAAGCCTTATCAGAAAACGGCCGCCGAGTATGAGCAGGAAATTGCAGAGCGCTTTCGTTCAGGTGAGATTTTCGACGAATCCAAGATCAGTTTCCCCGATTCGCTGAAATACAAAACCGCTTCCGGGCGCACCGTCTATGGCGGCGGGGGCATTTATCCGGATGTATTTGTGGCAGATGATACCACAGGCGGCAGCAAATACTTCAGCGCCCTGCGGACCAACGACCTTTTCCGCCGTTTTACTTCAGACTATGCTGACCGCCACCCCGATCTGAAAACCGAATATGCCGATGCAGGCGACTTTGTGCGTCGTTTTACGGTTACGCCGGAGCTGGTCCGCGCTTTTGGGGAGTATGGAGGCGCACACGGCACTCCTTTTTCTCAGACAGACTACGAGACCTCCCAAAAATACATTGACAACCGCATTAAAGCCTTCCTCGGGCGGCGATTGTTTAATGATGATGCCTTTTATCCGGTGATTCACCAGACCGACCGGGTCCTTCAGGAGGCGATCAGACTCACTCCGGCGGCATCTGAGCTGGAACTGAGCGGAAAGCTGCCTGTGATTGCGAAACAATAACCTACTGCTATGTTCCGGCAACACCAACTGGAGAATATTCTCTTCCTCGACATCGAAACCGTCAGCGGATCTCCCACCTTTCAGGAGCTTGACCCCCGTATGCAGGAGCTATGGGCGCATAAGTCGCTCAAATTCCGCAAAGGAGAAGAGGATACCCCTGAAAAATTATACACCGAAAAGGCCGCGATCCAGGCGGAGTTCGGGCAAATTGTCTGTATTTCCTGTGGCTATCTCAAGTTTGATGAAAAAGGCCAGGCCCAGATCGTGCTGAAATCCTTTTTTGGCCCCGAAGAGCGGACGCTCCTGCACGAATTCGGGATGATGCTCGACAAATACACCACCGCCAAGGAAGGCCGTCTGCTCTGCGCACACAATGGCAAAGAGTTTGACTTCCCCTATATGGGCCGCCGCTACCTCATCCACGGGCTGCCGCTGCCCCAGGCGCTGCGCGTACAGGGCAAAAAACCCTGGGAGGTGCCTTTTCTCGACACAATGGAACTCTGGTCCTTTGGCGATTATAAAGCCTATACCAGCCTCGATCTGCTCTCCGCTATTTTCGGGATTCCTTCCCCCAAAGACGACATGGACGGCAGCCAGGTAGGTAAGGTTTTCTGGCAGGAAAAAGACTATGAACGCATCAAAGTCTATTGTGAAAAGGACGTGCGCACCACAGCCCATCTGCTGATGAAGATGTCCGGCCATCCGGGCGAGCTCGCCATGTAAGAAAGCGCAGCGTTTGGTATCGGGTTTGATATAATGCGCAGCGTTTCCTGACGTTAGCAATGAACAAACCCATATATCCCTATGCATTTCCCGGGCAAACTCCTTTTCCCTTTTCTTTTTTCCACCCTTCTGCTGGCCGTAGCCTGCTCACCGCAGCGCACACTCCAGAAGTACAACCATGTGACCAAAGAAAAACCTGCCGCCGGTGACCCTGTGGCCCGCGTCGAGGACGCTGATCCCACGAGCGCCAGCAAAGCCCTGCGCACTGTGCTCCAGACGGCCATTTCCTACGAAGGCACTCCCTACAAATTCGGTGGCACCACCCGCAAGGGCATGGACTGCTCCGGCCTGGTCTATACCTCTTTCCAGTCGGTGAACAAAACCCTGCCCCGCACCTCAGCCGATATGGCATCGGCAGGTAAAGAGCTGAAAAAGAGCGAAATACGCCCCGGAAATCTGGTGTTTTTCAGCACGGGTAGCAGCAGCCGCATCAACCACGTGGGACTCGTTACCCGTGTCAAAGACGGCGACATCGAGTTTATACACTCTTCTACCAAGCGCGGCGTGGTCCGCAACTGGCTCAGCGAGGAGTACTACACGAAATGTTATAAAAAAGCGGTAGCTGTGGCCTTGTAGGGAACCCTTATACGGGTGGCCTCACTCCCTGCGGTATGCAATGATCAGGGTCAGGTCCTCCTGTCCCGTAGGCACAAGCCCATGCGAGCTGCCGGGCCGCGTGAGAATCGCATCGCCGGCCGTAACCGGAAACGAATCGCCATTCATCTGCATCTCTCCGCTGCCGCTGAGGATATAATAGACCTCGTCGGTCTCCTGAAGGTGGTAGCCGATCGAAGAGCCCGGATGCAGTACCCGCTTGCGGAAAACCAGCTCCAGGTTGTCGGCTTTTGAGAAAAAAGGATAGGCAGTAGTCTGGCCCCCACCGTTGTGGGGGCCAGGTTGTTCGGCAGCAATGTCCTGCTCGTGTTCCAGAATGTAAGCGGAAGGCGTCTCCTGCCGGGCCGAAAGCCCTGCGGCAAAGGCAGCTGAGAGGCAGATGATTCCCATCAGGATACGCATAGGCTTCGTATTACAGCTTCCTTATTTTGATGTTCTTATACCATACGGCCTGGCCGTGGTCCTGCAAGCCCAGGAGACCTGTGCGGGCCTGTCCGTAGCCGGGGAAATCCTTCCATTTGGCATTGGCGCGGTGCTGGTTCCAGTCATCGCTCCAGGGCACAAAGGAAACCGTTTGTTTGCCATTGAGGAAATAATCGGCTTTTTCGGCAGTGAAAACGATCCGGGACTGGTTCCACTCTCCGGCAGGGTGCAGCACTTTGGTGGCAGAGTCGGGCGCATACATGTCATAATCGGCGCCAGCTTTCTGGCCAGGATTCAGCTTGCCGGGATATCCGATGTCGTCAATCACCTGATACTCAGGGCCTGTGTAGTAGGTAGCAGGATAATCCTTTCCTTCTTTCACGTGGTAAAGGATGCCGCTGTTGCCGCCGGGGCTGATTTTCCAGTCTATGCTCAGCTCAAAATTGCCGAAGCTGTCTGCGCCAAACACGATGTCGCCACCTGTAGCGTCGGCAGCTGTGCCCAGGGCTTTGAGCGCGCCGTCTTCGATGACCCATCCGGCGGGGAAGGCATCCTGGTTAAATCCACGCCAGCCGGTGGTGTTTTTGCCATCGAACAGCAGAATCCAGCCAGCCTCTTTTTCGGCGGGGGTAAGCGCATTGTCAGCCGATACCGGCGCTTCGGTCGCCGGAGCTGCCGTTTTGGTTTCGCCGCAGGCAAAGGTGCCCGCCAGCAACACAGAGAGGCTTAATACGAGAACAGAGTTTCTTTTCATTGTGGAGAAATTAGTAGCAGAATTGAATAGGGCTTAGGAAATAACTTTCATTGCGACAGGGTCCCAGAGTTTATAGGTATTCTGGAAATAGCTGTCGTTGCAGAGCAGGGCAGGCGCGCAGGCGCGGAAGGCAAAAACCGGATCTTCGACCACCGTTCCTCCCTCGCGGATGGCCCGGAAAAAGTTGGCAAAGTG
>RDXT01000335.1 GCA_004292985.1 Bacteroidota bacterium | reverse complement strand
CAGGATAGATCAGGCCGGAGCCGAACTTCCTAAAGTGACTTAAAGATAGGAAAAAAATCAAATTTTCCTTGCTTCGGAACACAGTACCTCTGCGTGAAACCCCTCGGCCTCTGCCAAAGGCACTCCCCATCCCACACTTGCGAAATGCCCCCTTCAGGTGTTTATTTGCAGCAAAACCCTCTGAAACAATGAAGCACCTCCCTCTGAATCTATCCGTAGCCCTCCTGCTGTGGCTGATGGCATCTTGCGGGCCGCCCGCAGGCGTCACCCTGATTTCCTGCGATGCACTGCCCGTGCCGGGCGGACTTTGCGAAGCAAGCCCTTCGGACAGCTCCGGATTTGTGGTCTGGTACGAAGGCGGAGTCAAAATCGGCGAAGGCAACCTCACTGCGGGCCAGCTACAGGGCTTCTGGAAATTCTATTATGCGGATGGCAAACTGAAAGAAGAAGGCGGATTTGAAGCCTGCGAGCGAAGTGGTTTTTATAAATTTTACCACGAAAGCGGTCAGGTAAAAGCGGAAGGACATTATCAAAAGGGCGTACCCCAGGGCGACTGGCAGTATTATGATGCAGAAGGCAAAGTATTGCTGCGGCAGGCTGCCGGATGCAAATAGGATGCGGAAGAAAAGCGCAGCGGCAAGCGAGTCTTAGCTTGTGTATGCTGGCAGAGAAAAGGAGAAAATAGCTCCCCGGGGTCGTGCATTTTCAACCGAAATGGTGGATTGATGCAGCTCGAGGATTTTTTTCACAATGGCAAGGCCCAGTCCCGCTCCTGAAAAGGAAGAAGGCTGCGTGGAGGCCTGCCGGAAGCGCTCAAAGATCAGCTCTTTTTCCTGCTCCGGCACTCCGCTCCCTGTATCGGTCACGGTAATGCCCACATGGCTGGGGTAGGGGGTAAACTCAAGCGTAATCGAACCTCCGCTGGGGGTAAATTTCAGGGCATTGTCCAGCAGATTCTGGAAAACCCGCTCCACCAGCCCAATGTCTGCAAATACCAGCGGAAGCCCCTGGGCGGCTTTGAGATGAAGATGTATGTGTTTCTCCTGGGCCAGAATCTGATATTTACCTACGATGTCCTGCGCCAGTTCGCTGATAAAAAAGGCCTCCTTCCGGGGTTCTATTTGCAATGCCTCCAGTTTTGAGTATTCAAACAGCTGCGAAATCAGGTGCGACAGTTTGTCGGAGCTGTCCATAATGATTTCGAGATATTGCTGCTGCTGCTGCGGGCTGAGCTGATCTTTTTTCATCAAAAGGGTTTCGACATATCCCCTTGTAATCGAAAGAGGCGTTCGAAGATCGTGAGATATATTGATAATCAGTTCTTTACGAAGGTTTTCTACGGATTGTATCTTTTCAAAATCGGCCACAATCTGATCTGCCATTTCATTAAATGCGCTGCTGAGTGTGCCCAGATCACCTTCTGCATGCACCGGCGCGCGTACGGCATAATCTCCGTCGCGGAACCGCTGTACCGTAGCGATGACAGAGCGGAGGTTGCGGGTAAGGTACCACAAGGCGATTAATCCAAGCCCCAATGCTCCGAGCAGGGTCAGAAAAAACCACCAGGAACCCATGGTAAGAAAATAACTTCCCAGCAGCGAGCCGGTAACTTCGGCTTCAAGTTCGCTGGCAAGAATAATATATACGTATCCGATCAGGCGCTCATTTTCGTAGATAGGCGCAGCCGAAAACACATTCATTTTACCGGGGTGACGCGGGTCATCTCCCTGTATAAAAGACTGAGGATCAGCGATAAACTGCTTGATGGGCGCTGTTGCGACCTGCTCCAGTTTTACCTTTTTATAGGGAGCTACATACGTGAAGATATGCCCTGTGGTATCGAGGAGATACACTTCCACACTCGGATTAATCACCATCATCGAGTGCATAATCTGCTGAATCGCAAGCGTATCTACCTGCCCGTTTACGAGCGGTTTCACCTCCTTCACCGTATGAGCGGCAATGTCGCCATAGAGTTTCTGGTTGGATTCCTGCAAAAAACGCCGGGCCGTGAAAGAAGTAATGCCGATATATCCCCCTCCAAGGGCTGTGAGCAAGAGCAGCAGAACCAGAGAGATACGCCAGTACAGGGTATTGAGGATCAGGGAAGGGTTTTTCATGGCAGGTCAGATGTCTTCATTAAAACGGTACCCTACGCCCCAGGTCGTCAAAATATACAGCGGCTGGCTCATATCAGGCTCAATTTTACTGCGAAGGCGGTTGATATGAGAGTTTACGGTATGCTCCATCCCGGCAAAATCATATCCCCAAACCAGATCGAGCAGTTGCTGGCGGTTATAGCTGCGCCCCGGATGCGATGCCAGCAGGATCAGGAGCTCAAACTCTTTGGGAGAAAGCTCTATCCGCTTGTTATTCAGCAGAGTCCGGCGTTTTTCCCGGTCAATCACCAGCTCTCCCAGCCGTAATACTTCGTTTTTGGTATTGACCTCTATCTGCTGGCGGCTTCGGCGCAAAATGACATGTACCCGGGCAATCAACTCTCTGATACTGAAGGGTTTGGTCAGATAGTCGTCGGCTCCCATTTCCAGGCCCAGCACCTTGTCAATTTCTTCTGAGCGTGCTGTCAGCATGAGAATGGGCGTGCGGAGACTGGCCGCGCGAACCTGTCTGCATATCTCAATCCCATTGATACCGGGCAAGGTAATGTCCAGAATAATCAACTGATACGTACCCGAAAGCGCCAGCGACAAACCCTCGGGGCCTCCGTAGGCACAGGTGGTTGCACAACCCTGATCGGTAAGATGCATCTCCAGGAGCTTCACAATGTTTGGGTCGTCCTCCACAATCAGTACGCTATCCATAGGCAACAGGTGAATATGTGCAAAGAAAAACGAAAAGTCTCACAAAAAGATCACAGCACACTTCCCTGCAATTTGATTTCCCTGTGAAACTTTTGTGATGCCCTTGCCTCAACTTTGAACCGAACAAAAAATCAACTAAATACCTGTTTTCTTATGAACCGTATCCTTTCTATTCTCACCCTCGGCCTCCTGAGCCTGCTCTTTCTTTCCGCCTGCAAAGAAGAGGTGATTATTGACCCGACACAGCCCAGCGGTGCTTTTACAGCTTCCCGCACAGGCACCTTTATTGCACAAAATGCCACCGGAAGCGCAGGCATGGCCTCTCTGGGCACTGATGAAGACGGCGCTCAGTTTCTGAAACTCGGCAGCGATTTCACCACCAATTTCGCTACGGGTACCGTGACCGTCTATCTGTCCAAAGGCCAGACCTACACCGCCGATCCTGCCAACGGAAATCCTTCGCTCCGCCTGCTGGGCGTAACCCGTAAGGCTGGCGAGCAGTATTTCAAACTCGAAACCGCTGTAGGCGCAGACTTTACCCACGTTATTCTCTGGTGTGCCTCTGCCAATGTGCCTTTTGGCTATGCTCCCCTGAACTGATCGCAAACCTAAGATGGTAGTAGTACCCCAGGCCTTCTTTCACGTCTGTGTTTAGAGGTGCCTGGGTTTTTCTTATTTATATCATGATGAAAAAAACAGGTTTTCTTCTCGCTTTTACCCTGGGCTTCTTTGCAGCAGCATTTGCCCAAAGCGGCTGGGTAAAGGAAAAAGGGCAGTACTTTGTCAAGGCTGATCTGGCTGTGTTTCAGTCCCGATCGTATTATAATCCATTGGGAACCAAGGTGATAACTTCCGTTTTCAGCCAGCAGATGTTAAATCTGTATGCTGAGTATGGTCTTGGAAAACGTTTGGCGCTTCAGGGCTCTTTCCCGGTGCTGCGCTTCAACAGATACTCCGGTACGCAGCCCGCAATCGGGCAGGGGGATCTGAAGCTGGAGGTAAAATATGCGCTGCTCAAAGGCAAAACTCCGCTTTCGCTAACCATCAGCCCCGAACTTCCCACAGGACGTGCCAATGCATTTGCCAACAATAAAAACATTCCCGGAGATCAGATCAATCTGCCTACGGGCGATGGCGAGTTTAATGTGTGGACAACCCTGGCCCTTTCGAGGGGATTTGGGAAGGTATATGCTACGATATGGAGTGCATACAATGTCCGGACCCAGTATAAAGGTGAAATATTTCAGGATGTGTGGCAGGCAGGAGCTGAAATAGGGGGTGCCCCGGCCAAAAATCTCTGGATAAACGCCAAACTCCGCACCCAGACATCTATGGGCGCTTCTGTAAGCCCCAACCTGGGGTTCGTACGGGGAGATGCTTCTGAATTTACGCAGGTTTCGCTGGGAGCCTATTATAAATTCAGACCTAAAGGGGGAATTGCTGCGGACCTTTCAGCCATTTCAGGTTTTTTGCAGCCCCTGACAAATATGTACGCAGGCTCATCCTTTTCACTGGGCTGGGTTTGGGAGTATTGAGGGGTCTTCAGGGCAGACATATAGATAAAAAAAATTCTCAGTGTACCTTAGTGCACTTACTTTCTGAGTGGTAAAATAAACCTTAGCTATAGCTTTATGCCGAACCACCCCCTGACAGAAGCAGAAATCAAGCGCCTGCGCGCAGAAACCGAAGGCACAGGCACTGTCGCCCACTTCAACCACGCGGGCGCATCGCTTATGCCCGATAGCGTACGCGACGCCGTGATTGACTGGATCCGCGAAGAAAGCCTCTGGGGTGGCTATGAGGTGATGGCCAGCCGCGCCCCAGACCTGGAGCAGGCCTATGGCCATGTAGCCCGCCTGATCGGCGCAGAAGCCGATGAAATCGCCTTTACCGAAAGCGCTACCGATGGCTGGAACCAGATATTCTATGCATTCGACTGGAAGCCGGGCGACGAAGTGATTACCACCGAGGCTGAATATGGCTCCAATTACATCGCTTTTCTGAATGCAAAGCGCCGCTTTGGCATCGAAATACGGGTGGTTCCCTCCTGCGACCCAGAGGCGGTGGAAGCTGCCCTTAGCCCCCGCACGCGCATGATTTCGCTGACTTATATCCCCACCCACAGCGGATTGGTGCAGCCAGCAGCCGCAGTGGGTCAGATCGCCGCCAAATATGGCATTCCTTTCTTGCTCGATGCCTGTCAGGCAGCGGGGCAGTTGCCGATAGATGTGAAGGCGCTCAGATGCGACTTTTTATCGGCTGCGGGACGTAAATACCTGCGCGGGCCTCGCGGTTCGGGCTTTTTGTATGTGCGTCGTGAATGGATCTCCCACCTGCAGCCCCCCATGCCCGATGGTTTCTCGGCCCAGTGGCTCGATGCCAGCGAAGCCCGCCTGCGCAGCGATGCCCGCCGCTTCGAGCAGTTTGAGGCCAGCCGTGCCAACCGTTTCGGACTGGGACTGGCGGCGGAGTATGCCCTCAATATTGGCCTGGAGCGGATATATGAGCGGATCGTGCAGCAGGCAGCGAAGCTGCGCAGCCAACTGAGGGGAATTCCGGAGATACAGGTGCAGGATGCAGGCAGCGAACTTTGCGGAATTGTGACCTTTACCCATGCGCGGATAGACTCGCCCAGCCTCCAGCGCAGCCTGCTCCCGCAGCGCATCAATGTGTCCGTAACCCCGCGTACAGGCGCGCTGCTCGATTTTGAAAAGCGCGGACTGCCCGAAATGATCCGCTCCTCGGTGCATTACCTGACCTC
>RDXT01000957.1 GCA_004292985.1 Bacteroidota bacterium | reverse complement strand
AACCGCAAGGCCATTGACTGGAAACTGGTCGTAACCGGCATGAGCATACAATTGATTTTTGCCATCCTGGTGCTGAAAGTGCCCTTTGTCAAAGACGGATTTAACTGGGTGGCAGGGGGATTTGTGCTGCTGCTCGACTTTTCAAAATCGGGGGCCGAGTTTATGTTCTCGGGGCTGGTCACCAACACCAATACCTTTGGCTACATTTTTGCCTTTCAGATTCTGCCGACGATCGTTTTTTTCTCTGCGCTGATGTCCATTCTCTATTATCTGGGCCTTTTGCAGCGCCTGGTTTATGGCATCGCCTGGGTGATGAGCAAGACGATGCGTCTTTCGGGGGCAGAGAGCCTTTCGGCGGCAGGGAACATTTTCCTGGGTCAGACAGAGGCACCGCTGCTGATCAAGCCTTATCTTGAAAAAATGACCAAAAGCGAAATGCTCTCCGTCATGGCAGGCGGTATGGCCAATATTGCCGGGGGCGTTTTTGCGGCCTATATCGGCTATCTGGGCGGCGACGACCCAGTACAGCAGCAGATTTTCGCTACACACCTGCTCACAGCTTCGATTCTCTCCGCTCCGGCAGCGATGGTTTCGGCCAAGATGCTCCTTCCCCAGACCGAAGAAATTGACAAGGACCTGAATATCCCCCGCGACCGGATCGGCACCAACCTCCTCGAAGCCATTTCGATCGGTACAGGCGATGGATTGCGGCTGGCGGTGAATGTAGGCGTGATGCTGATGGTGTTTACTTCCCTGATTTTTATGTTTAATTTCCTGGTGGCGGATAAATTCGGAGCTGTAACGGGCCTCAATGCCTGGGTAGAAAGCGTAACCCAGGGCCGCTACCACCAGTTTAACCTGCAATACATTTTCGGCCTTCTGTTTGCGCCGGTGGCCTGGCTGCTGGGCGTACCTGCCGATGATATGATGGTCGTGGGTCAGTTATTGGGTGAAAAAACCATTATCAATGAATTTGTAGCCTATGCCTCGCTCGGCACGCAAAAGGCAGCCGGAGTCATCACCCACTACAAATCTGTGATTATCGCGACCTATGCCCTCTGCGGATTCGCCAATTTTGCCTCGATCGGTATTCAGATTGGCGGTATCGGTGCGCTGGCTCCCGGAAAACGGGCGCAGATCTCCCAACTGGGCATCAAAGCCCTGATCGGAGGTACCCTCGCTTCTTTTTACACCGCTTCTATCGCCGGAATGATGATCAGTCTGTAATACCCCCTACCCATGTCCAGCCTGCGGCACACTTTGCTTAAGCTGTCGGCCTCTTTGACAGGCCCGCTGGTGCCTCTGGACCTCCGGTATGTGAAGGTATTGCGTTTGCTGCTCGACACAAGTGCCTGTGTGCTCCTGCCTCCCTGGGGTACCTCGGTGCAGCGCGTGCAGGCCGGACAG
>RDXT01000956.1 GCA_004292985.1 Bacteroidota bacterium | reverse complement strand
AGTTGGACGTACCGGATCATGCTTCCCTGGCTGCCTCTGCTGGTTTTAATGGGGATTACCCTCGCTTTCAGCATCGAGGGGTGGGCCTGCTGGCTGATCGTTTTGCCCCTGTTTATGTTTACCGCTTCTCTGGGCGGCATTTGGGGCGGGCACCTGAAGACCCGGACCGGGCAAAAAAACGGGAGGGTCTATATCTCTCTTGCTGCGCTTTTTCCGCTGATGATTGCCCCGGCAGAAAGTCTGATCAGCCGGATTCCCGGAACGTACGAGGCCTATACTTCGATAGATATCCATTCGGGTGCGGAGGAAATCTGGGGGAATGTAACTCGCGTGCGCGAAATCCCCGAAGCGCAGGACAAAGGCTGGCTGACCCAACTCCTGGGTTTTCCAAGGCCTGTGAAAGCGGAACTCAACTATGAAGGGGTGGGCGCATACCGGGAAGCTGTATTTACAAATGGCCTGGTATTTCACGAAACGGTGCTCGAATACCAGGAGGCAGAAAAGATGGTTTTTTCGATCAAAGCAGACCCTTACGACATCCCCTCGACGACCCTCGATGCGCATGTAGTGATTGGCGGCTCCTATTTTGATGTGCTGAACGGGACCTATGAGCTGGAAAAACTATCCGAAAACCATTATCGCCTCCATCTCTACAGCCACTTCAAGCTGACCACGACCTTCAATTTTTACGCAAGCTGGTGGGTCAGATGGATCATGCAGGATATTCAAAACAATATTTTGCAGGTGATCAAATCGCGGGCAGAAGGGGCGTAAAGCGATTCTCAAATTTCCACGCTCCCTCCTTTACTTTCTCCCCAAAAAATCGTATGCTTGCATACTATTTTTTCTGAAAAGACGCTCACCCCATGCAAGAAGCCTATATCATCTCCGGCATGCGCTCGGCTGTTGGCAAGTCCGGCAGAGGCGGTTTCCGCAACTACCGCCCCGACGACCTCGGCGCCGACGTTATCAAGGCCCTCGTGGCCTCCGTTCCACAGCTCGACCCTTCGCGGGTGGACGATCTCATCGTTGGCTGCGCCGTGCCTGAAGCCGAGCAAGGCATGCAGGTAGGCCGTATGCTGGCCCTGCTTTCGCTGCCGATGAATGTGTCGGGCATGGTCGTGAACCGCTACTGCGGCTCCGGACTCGAAACCATCGCCCTCGGCGTGGCCAAAATCAAGGCCGGAATGGCCGACTGTATCATCGCCGGAGGCATCGAGAGCATGTCTATGGTCCCTACGATGGGCCACAAGACCGCCCTCAACTATAAAATTGCCACCGAACACCCGGACTGGTACCTTGGTATGGGCCTTACCGCAGAGGAAGTAGCCTCCGATTATAAGATTACCCGCGAAGAGATGGATCTTTTCGCTTTTCACTCGCACCAAAAGGCCATTTCAGCGATCG
>RDXT01000955.1 GCA_004292985.1 Bacteroidota bacterium | reverse complement strand
GGTTTTTATGCTGAAAATAATCGGCAAACAATTCTTCGATGTGTTTACTCAGGTCAATGCTCTGCCCCGGACTTTCTGCCTGCCCATCCGGATTTTCCAGGCGGGGGATCAGGGTAATAATTCCGCTGTGCGCATCAAAAAGCTGCTTTCGCTCTTCGGCTTTGAGATAGGTATTGCTGACCATCGTCAGTTCTACCAGCGACATCGGGTTAAATCTCAGCCATTCGAGGGCGTCTTCGACTTTGTGAAAGGTCTTTCGCTGCAAAGGCCGCCCGGAGTGCAGAGGAATTGATTGATAATGAACCGATTGTCCCGGATTTGCCTCGATCATCACCACCTGTTTTTGCTGCCCTGCCTCACTCATGCTAAAGGAAAGCGGGCTGCCGGGATACACCAGCGGACAGGGAGCCGAGGCTACGGTATGGGGCCGGTGCAGGTGGCCCAGCGCTGCGTACTGGAGCTGGGGCGGCAGATTTTGCGGATACATTTCTGTTGCGCCACCCACAGTAAGAATGGGTTTTTCGTCTTCGGGTTCTTCGGGCCGCACTCCGTTTTCCGGCATAAAAAAAAGGTGCGCCATCAGGACATTTACCCCTTGCGTGTCACAGTATCGCTCCGCCAGTTCGGTCCAGCGCTGCTGCAACACCTGCCGGAGCTGTTTTTCGGGATGATCGTCTCCGAGCCAGGTGCGGAGGCGCAGTTCATTGGCATAAGGGGTCAGGATCAGGCGCAGGGGCGCTTCGCAGGCAGGAAGCGCCAGCTCGATAAATCCCGGCTCGCGCCTCAGGCTGCGAAGGCCGCTTTCCAGGTGCAGCGGATGAAGTTCGCTGCCCGGCAGCCCCGCAAGCAAAATGCCGCAGGCGCGCGCCAGCGGATCAGAGGCCTCGATCCGGTCGGGCGAGTCGTGGTTGCCGGCAATCACAACCACCGCCCGCTTTCCGCCCGCCGAAAGACGGTGAACCGTTTTGTAAAAAAGCTCGATGGCCTCTACCGGCGGATTAAAGGTATCATACACATCGCCCGCGATCAGTATGGCATCGGGTTGCTCCCGCTCGGCGATGTCGCAGATCTCGGCCAGCACCTGCGCCTGCTCCGGCAAGCGGGAAAAATGGTCGAGGCGTTTACCCAGATGCCAGTCTGCCGTATGAAGGAGTTTCATGTGCGGGAGCGTTGAAAATCGGGTCAGGAAGCCATATAAGTAATCAGCGAAAGCGGGCTGTCGCGAAAAATCTCCTCGGCGGTTTGCTGCACTTGTTTCACATCAATGGCTTCAATCTCCTCAAGATACGAAGCGAAAGAAATAATCTGCCCAAAATCGAGCACATCTTTGCTCATGCCCAGCATCTGGTTGAGCAGGTATTCGTTGCCGAGGGTGAGCTGTCCCACCAACTGGCGCTTGGCCTGGCTCAG
>RDXT01000954.1 GCA_004292985.1 Bacteroidota bacterium | reverse complement strand
AAATTCTGCAGCGCATACAGGCCCACCGCTGCCAGAGTGCCCACCCTCACGCTCCCTGAGTTGACAAAGTTGCCCAATTCATTGGGCAAGCCCACGACACTGCTTCGGTCCAGGGTGATGGAGCCGCCCGCCGTGTTGGTGAAGGAGGAGTGATTCAACAGCGCATAAAAGCCCACTGTTGCGCTGGTGCCGATGCTCACGCTCCCCGAATTGACAAAGCTGCCCAATTCATTGTACAAGCCCCCGTTACTGCTTCGGTCAATAGTGATAGAGCCGGTTGCCGTGTTGGTGAAGGAGGAGCGATTCCACAGCGCAATCTGGCCCACTGCTGCGGTGTTGCCCAACACCAACTGCCCTGCGCTCACCACCGTACCGCTGTTGTAGAAAGCGGTGCTGTATGATCCTGGAATGAGCTTACTGCCATTCACGCTTAAACTCCCCGCGCTGCTGATACTGAGCGAGGCCCCGCTTTGTACCTCCACCGTGCTGGCCACCGCCGTGGTGCTGAGAATGGGTTGGTTGGCTGGCCCCGACGGAATAACCGCATTGTCCGTAGCGGTGGGAACGTTGGTGGGGCACCAGTTGGTGGCGGTGTTCCAGTCTCGACTGGTGTTGCCTGTCCAGTTCAGGACGTTTGGGGACGTGGCCTGGATTTGGAACGGGTTGGACGCGGTGCTGGTGACTCCCGCAGGGTCGCTCGAGATAATCCGCAGTGCATACGTACCAGAAACGTTGGGGATGTTTCCATTGAGGGTTCCATTTCCGGTCAAGCTCGCAAAAGCGACGGTCGTTGGCGAGGTCCAGGTAGCTGGTCCTCCTCCGGTAATGGGATCGCTCAATTGCAAACTGAAACTATTCCCGCTAATGAAATTACAATTGACGGTATAGGTCACCGAAATTGGGGCACCTCCACAATAAGGCCCCAGCGGATTGGGGTACGTTGGCGTGATGATGCGGGGGAGCACCGTGATGTTGTTGGCATTATCGTCGTCCGAAGCGTTGGTGACGTTTACCACTGGACTGGTCGAAACCACCCGAACCCGATAGCCAGTTCCCGTTGCCTGGTTGTCGGACAATGTTGCTGTGATTGCCCCGGCATTGATCGAGGATACAGAGCCGATGATATTGGAGCTGTTGTCGCCGTCGATGAAGTTGCCGGATGCATCACTTAACTGCACCCTAAACTCGTTGCCCGCGTTGAACGAGCCAGTAATGGAATAGGGTACGAAAAAGGCGGTACCGGGGCAAAGGGATACTGGATTAGGAAAGTCAGTGGTACTGATGCTTTGCCCGAAGGCTATACCCGCCAGAGCGAAGGAGAGTAAGAAGGAAAGACAGAACCTGCATGCAGCGAATGAAACTAGGGCGGCTACGTTCTTTTTCAAAAGATGGTTTATGTTTAAGTGGTTG
>RDXT01000334.1 GCA_004292985.1 Bacteroidota bacterium | reverse complement strand
CCTCTACGTGCAGGCGCACCAGACCAGCGCCCGCTATCCGGCAGAGGTCTCCGAGTTTGAGGCCGTGGGCCTGACTCCCTGCTACAGCGAGCGCCACCCCGCACCCTATGTGGCAGAATCTCCTCTGCGCATCGGACTCGCCTTCCGGGAGCAGCACCTCATCCACGCCAATGACACGATCCTCGTCATCGGACAGATTGTGGAGGTGCAGGTGGCATCCGGCGTCATCGGCGCAGATGGATTTGTGGATATGGAGAAAACCGGCACACTGGCCGGGAGCGGGTTGGATGGGTATTACCGGGCGGAGAAGGTTGGGAGGGTTGGGTATGCGAGGGTTTAGCGTATAAAAACCGTATCTAAATGCGCTTGCAAAAAGCTTTTATTGGGATGCCATTTCCCTGGCAAACGTATTTTCCTTCCTGAAATCTGGCCAAAGTGAGAAGCATAATAGGGCTGCTTTTCTTTTGTATTCAGCGCAGGGGACAGCATTACTTCATATTTTTCATTAATCCCGATATATCCTTTGTCAAACGCCTTGTCGTAAAAAGCAGATAAGCAGATTCCATTTTCGGGATTTAAGCGTTCCTGTTCATTTGCTGCCCAGGGAATAATATGGCTGGCTACGAGTAAATCGGGAATATCTATGTCTGTGATGGCGCATTTGACAGAGTAGGCGGATAAGATCATTCTGCGAAAAACCTGCTGATTAACCCTCGTTTTCACCTCTCGCACTTTCATTTCTCCGCGCAGGTTTTCTGTTCCGATAAGGATGTCGGCAAATTTGGTTTCCAGAGGCACTTGTTGTTTTTCTGCCAGAATGCGCTCACTTTCAAACAATAGCGCCTCTTTATGTTCAATAAATTCGTCCCAGATGGGTTGGCATTGTTTGCTGCCCCCGCTCATTCCTTTTACCCCGCGATTTTGGTGGTAAGGATCAATGCTGGCAAAATTGGACAGGCGTATCGAGATCGAATTAGGGGTTCTGCCAATGAGGTGGGCGAGTTCGATCACATCGCGGTTGTTGTGGTCATTTTTCCCGAAAGGGATTTTGAGATAGAGGTTGAAGGCAAGAATGAGTTCGTCCCGGGTCCATAAGTTGTTTGCCATAGGATGTCTTTCTGTCTGTTTTGCCTCACGTTCATGTTGTAGGTTGGCTCCGCCCACATCAGGAAGAAACCCTCAGACGAAACTATGAGATTTTGGCTTAACATGCTGTACTTTCGGGCGAGAAATCAGGGTTTGCTCAAACTCCTGCTTGTGACATGTCTCCGCGCCCCTACGCTTTGTTCCCTGAAAACGACTCTCCGCTTCGCTGTAGGCCGTGACGCTTATATGATAAGCCGCTACATGAAATCTGTTCCCTGTCCCCTGAACCCTGTAAACTGTTCCCTGAACCCTGCCTCCTGTTCCCTGTCTTGCAAACCCCATTTTCATTTTGTAGGTTGGCTTTCGTATGAAAACGGACGTGATCATCATTGGTGGGGGCCTCGCAGGCATGGTTTGCGCCCTCGAACTGCTCGACCGGAACCTGAATGTGGTTTTGCTCGACCGCCGCGACGAAAAAAGCCTCGGCGGACTGGCCCGCTGGGCCATGGGAGGCTTGTTTTATGTGGACTCCCCCTTTCAGCGCAAGGCAAAAATCAAGGACAGCCCCGAACTGGCCCTCAGCGACTGGCTTTCCTATGCGGAATTTGAGCCGGGCGACGATCTGCCCCGCGCCTGGGCCGAACAATATGTGCATCGCTGCACAGAAGAGGTCTATGAATGGCTCAAACCCAAAGGGGTAAAGTACGTCCCCTCGGTGCAATGGCTGGAGCGCGGCCTGGAGCAAAGGGGCAATTCCGTTCCCCGCTTTCACGTGGTCTGGGGCGCCGGTCATGGCCTGGTCCAGGCCCTGAAAAAAAACCTCTACCAGCACCCCCGCTTCGGGCAACTGAAAATGCTGTTTCAGCACAAAGCCACAGAACTGATCCGCAGCAATGGCCGCGTTTCGGGCGTGCAGGTGCTTAATGAGCTTCAGAATGAGGCATTTGAGCTGGAAGCCTCTGCTGTAATCATCGCTGCCGGAGGGATCACCGGCGATGTGGAAGTGGTTAAACGCAACTGGTACGCCCCCTGGGGTAAGGCCCCTGAAGACCTGCTCAGCGGCTCGCACCTCCAGGCCAATGGCGAAATACATGGGGTCGCGCAGCGTGCAGGTGCCCATATCACCCACCTCGACAAACAATGGAATTATGCCGCAGGCGTGCATCACCCCGACGCGGAGCATGGCCGCCACGGACTGAGTGTTATCCCGCCCAAGTCTGCCCTCTGGCTAAACTGGCGCGGCGAGCGGATAGGCCCCCGGCCTCTGGTGGCGGGCTATGATACGCGCTACCTTGTCGAGCGCATTTGTCAGGAGGAAAAAACCTACACCTGGCAGGTCCTCAACCGCAAAATTGCCCTCAAAGAACTGGCGGTGTCCGGCTCTGCCTACAACGATGCCCTGCGCGAGCAGCGCACCCTCGCATTTATCGGCAACCTGCTCTTTGGCAACCGCAGCCTGCTCGATACCCTGAGCACCCGTTGCCCGGATGTGCTCATGGCCCATTCGGTGGAAGAGCTATCGGGTAAAATGAATGCACTCACGGGCGATGCTGCTGTAGATGCGGCCCGCCTGCGCGCGACCCTCGAAAGCTGGGACCGGGAAGTGGCCAAAGGTGACGCATCTTCCGATGAGCAGATGCAGCTCCTGGCCCGCCTGCGCGAATACAGCGGCGACCGCATGCGCATGGCTGGCCCACAGCCGATCCTCGACCCTGATGCAGGGCCACTGATCGCCATCCGGGAGTTTATCCTCACCCGCAAGTCGCTGGGTGGCATACAAACCGATCTGCAAAGCCGCGTGCTACAGCCTGATGGTCAGCCCATTGCGGGCTTGTTTGCCGTAGGGGAGGCCGCAGGTTTTGGCGGCGGCGGCATCCACGGAAGGCGTGCCCTGGAGGGTACTTTCCTGGGAAACTGTGTATTTACCTCGCGGATTGCGGTGAAATCGCTTACTTAAATCCCGCCAGGGCATAGGCTTTGAGGCCCGCTTCGAGGCAGTCCATGGCCTTTTTGAGGTCGGCTTTGTTCAGCACATAGGCTACGCGCACCTGACGGCGTCCTTTTTCGGGGTCGGAGTAAAATCCGCCGCCGGGGGCCATCATAACGGTCGCTCCCTGATGGGCAAAGTCTTCGAGCATCCAGCGGCAGAAGTGGTCGCTGTCTTCGACGGGCAGCTCGACCATGGCGTAAAAGGCACCGTTGACATGCGGGCAGCGTACGCCTTCCATCTGGCTGAGGCGCTCCAGCAGCAGGTCGCGGCGGGACACATACTCTTCGGCTACGCTGTCGAAAAAGGTCTGGGGCAGGCCATAGACGGCTTCTGCACCGATTTGCTCCATCGTTGGAGGGGCCAGACGGGCCTGTGCGAGGCGCAGCACGGCATCCATCACGCCTGCATTGCGCGAAACCACACAACCGATGCGGGCACCGCAGGCAGAGAAACGCTTGGAGATGGAGTCGGTTACAATCACGTGATTTTCAGCGCCTTCCAGTCCCAGAACAGAATGATGGGTCAGGCCGTCGTAGGCAAATTCGCGATATACTTCGTCGGAAATCAGGTAGAGGTCGTGGCGGAGGATAATCTCGCGGAGTTTTTCGAGGGCTTCCTGCGGATATAAGATTCCGGTGGGGTTGCCGGGATTGCAGATCAGAATGGCCTTGGTGCGGGGGGTAATCAGCTTTTCGAACTCCTCGATGGGAGGAAGGGCGAAGTCGTTTTCGATTTTCGTAACCAAAGGCACCACTTTGGCATTGGTGAACATCGAAAAGCTGTTGTAATTGGCATAAAACGGCTCCGGGATAATGATTTCGTCATCCGGATTCATGCAGGAGGCAAATACGAAACTCAGTGCCTCCGAAGCGCCGGTGGTTACGATCACCTGACCGGGCGTTACGGGGTAGCCGATGCGGTCGTAGTAGGCGGCAATGGCCCGGCGCAGGGTCTCGATGCCTGCGGAGTGGCTGTATGCCAGCACTTTAGGCTCAGCTTTGCGGATCGCTTCAAAATAGCGCGGCGGCGTTTCGATGTCGGGCTGGCCGATGTTGAGGTGATATACATGCACGCCGCGCTGCTTGGCAGCTTCGGCATAGGGAACCAGCTTACGGATCGGGGAAGCAGGCAGGTGAATGGCGCGTTCGGAGAGGGCAGGCATAGGAAATCAATTACAGGGCAAATGTAGGAAAGAAAGGACTATTTCTTATTTTTAGGCGAAAGAACTATTGCTATATGAACCTAACTACCCGATCTCAACTCTCAGCCATGATGTTTCTCCAGTATTTTGTCTGGGGGGCGTGGTACGTTACCCTGGGCACCTATCTGGGAGCGAACCTGAAATTCAGTGGCGTGGAGATAGCGACTGTATATGGTGCAGGCGCGATTGCTGCCATGATTTCGCCCTTTTTTGTAGGCCTCATCGCCGACCGTTTTTTTGCTACGGAGCGCGTGCTGGGCGTCATGCACCTCGTGGGTGCGGTGCTCATGTATCTCGCTTCTACGGTTACTTCTTTTGCCAGTTTTTATCCGGTGCTGCTGGGCTACACGCTTTGTTATATGCCCACGCTGGCGCTCAGCAATTCAGTGGCTTTTCATCAGATGAAAGACCCCGGCACGGAGTTTCCCACGATCCGGGTATTCGGTACGGCAGGCTGGATTCTGGCGGGTCTTATCATCGGATATTTGAAAATCGAAGCGCAGGCGATGCCGCTCCAGATCGCTGCGGGCATCTCTGTGCTGCTGGGTCTGTATAGCTTCACCCTTCCGCACACGCCCCCCAAAGACAAAGGCAAACAGGTGACGGTGCGCGATGTGCTGGGCCTCGATGCCGTCGGGCTGCTGAAAAAGCCTGCATTTCTGGTGCTGTTTGTCGCTTCGATCCTGATCTGCATTCCGCTGATGTTTTATTATACCTTCACCAACAATTTCCTGAACGAAACTGGTTTTGAGAATGCAGCGGGCAAAATGACGCTCGGTCAGTTTTCCGAACTGGCCTTTTTGCTGGTGATGCCCCTGCTGTTTTCGCGCCTGGGCGTGAAATGGATGATGCTGATCGGCATGCTGGCCTGGGGCCTGCGCTATGTCCTGTTCGCTTTCGGCAACCCCGATGCGCTGGTATGGATGTATTATGGCGGTATTGTTCTCCACGGTATCTGCTATGACTTTTTCTTCGTTACCGGGCAGATTTACGCCGACAAACGCGCCCCTGAGTCGCTGCGCAGCTCCGTGCAGGGCATGATGACCTTCGCCACCTACGGCGTGGGGATGTTTATCGGCTCTCTGGTCTCCGGCCCCATCGTAGATGCCTATAAAACAGGCGAAACTTCCCACAACTGGGAGCAGATATGGCTGATTCCGGCAGCCTTTTCGGTGCTGGTGGGGATAGCCTTTTTCCTGCTGTTCAGGGAGGAGAAGGAGAAGGCATAAGGGTAATAAGGGGGGTATAGGGGTGATAAGGCATCACAGGGATCGCTTTTTGCGTTATCCTAAAAACTGCTATTTCCCCTATATCCCCTATTCTCCCTATTCATGAGACTTTC
>RDXT01000333.1 GCA_004292985.1 Bacteroidota bacterium | reverse complement strand
GCCAGACGGTCGGGGTCCAGCCGTGTAGTGTGTGCAGGGTCGAGCGAGCGCTCATACTCCAGCCATTTATCTCTGTTCTGCCGCAGGAAGGCAGGCTCTCTCATGGTTTTTTTTCTATATTTGTGGAGAAAGGTAGCTATTTTTTTTCATATGGGCACGATTGTCATTCCTACAACGCAGAATATAGAACTGGAATATCCCGTGGCAGGTGTCGGAGAGCGTATCGGAGCGTCTCTGCTCGATCTGATGCTGATTACAGTCTATCTGTATCTGTGGAGTCTGGCAATTTCCTCCTATTCGGTGGCAGAGTTCTGGGAGCGCCTGACCTCGGGCGAAGACAGCAGCGGGGATATGTACGCGATCCAGGTGCTGGTGACCCTGATGCTCTTGCCGGCCATAGGCTATAGCTGTATTTCCGAGATCCTGTTTAATGGTCAGACCTTCGGCAAAAAACTGCTGCGCCTGCGCACCGTGCGCACCGACGGCGCCGCACCCGGAGTATCGCAATACCTCCTCCGCTGGCTGATGCGCATGGTGGACTTCTGGAGCAGTGCCATCGTGCTGCTGCCCGGCCTCACCGGAGTCATTATCCTCTCTGCCAACCGGAAAGGCCAGCGGCTGGGCGATATTGTGGCCGGTACTACGGTGATCAAACTCAAACTCGTCACCACATTTGTTGACACCATCTTTGTAGATACCGAGGACGACTACCAGCTTGTGTTTCCGGAGATCGCCCGCCTCTCCGACCGCGATGTGTCTATTCTGAAAGAAGTACTCGACTCCGGCCTGAAGTCCAACAACGAGCTGCTCCTGGCAAAACTGGAGGCCAAAGTGAAGCAGGTAACGGGCATCAGCAGCAATCTGCCAACCCGTACATTCCTGCAAACGGTGCTCCGTGACTATAATCATTACTATCGCAATCGCTGATTTCCAATTTCATAAGAATTCAATACTAATATTTCTGGATTTGTAATGTTGCAATGTAATATTTTCGTAAATTTTGTCTTAATTCTGCATGAACCATTGATTTTTCGTGTTTAATCTGCTTAACTTCAAGCCCGGATCAGTTTACTATCTCCATTGCCGCTTGTTTGCTCCACTCAATCCTTGCGAATAGCATGAAAAAAAATGTTACCCTTTTCGTTCTCCTGTCCTTATTCGGGGCAGCGCTGGCGCAACCAACCGTACCTGTACTTCAGCCTGGACCCGAGTCTTCGGGAATTGACACGCGTTTTTTGATGCGAAACAAAATCCGGGCGGTCGAAGTCTCCACCTACGCGGGCACTGATGTCGCAAAAACCGCTCCTGCATCTTCGATCACCTACACCTACGACACCGGAGGAAAGCTGATTAAGTCCGAAGAAAAGCAAAAAACTGACGTTTCGCGGGTAAATGAATTTACCTACACCGAAAATGGAACCCTCGCCTGGAAACAAACCACCGACTATGTGGTCAAGCGAAACTTCCGTACCGGCTACCGTTTCAACGGAAACCAGACGGTGTTTCAGGTAAAATCCTACGAAATGCTCAGCAACAACCAAAAGCTGCTCCTCGACACGCGCCAGTATGTATATACCCAGGACAGCCTCCTGTCGGAAATCCGCTGGGTCGAAAACAACCGCGTTACCCGCAGCCAGCTCTTTTCCTATGACAAAGAAGGCCGCATCTCCACCGAAACGCATGTGGACGCCGCCGGAAAAGAAGTGAAAAAGGTCAGCTATGTCTATGACAATCAATTCCGTATCACTGCCCTCCGCATCGATGACGGAGGCAGCGTCCGGGATTTCGCCTACCAGTACGACCCGCGCGGAAACCCCGTAAAGATCGAATGGTCCGAAAATAATGTAGTACGCGGCACGATCACCTATACCTACGACGAGCGCGGGCTGCCCGCCATGGCGACCCGCACCCTGAATCCGGGCACCAAGGTCTCCGCGGTCTCCACCCACGTATACCGATACCCCTCGTTTCAATGATCTTCAGACACACTACTACTTTCTTTCTTCTTCCCCGGCTGCTGTCGGGGATTTTTTTTCTGGGCAGTAGCACCGGCCTGCTCATGGGCCAGTCGCCGGGTCCTTACCGCCTGCGCCCGGCCCCGGAGGCTGCCTGGAGTGCTGCGGCGCTGGGCCTCACCCTGGCAGGCAGGCAGATCGAGCAGCGCATCGCTCCGCTGACGGCCCCGCAGCTTGCGGCCCTCGACCGCAGCCGCATTCCGGCCTTTGACCGCTTCGCGAGCTACTACTGGTCGCCCCGCGCCGCGCGGGTCAGCGACTACCTGCTGCTGGGCAGCATCGCAGCACCCTATGCGCTCTCCCTGCTCCGCAAATCTACCCGCAGCGACTGGCCGCAACTGAGCCTGATGGCTACGCAGACCTTTTTCCTTACCTACGGCATCACCAACCTGACCAAGGTAGCGGCCCTGCGAAACCGCCCCTATACCTATCTCGATGCAGCCGGCAACCCTGACCTGCAGGCAGCACAGGCCTCACACGATGCCCGGCTCTCCTTTTTCTCTGGTCATAGCTCCGTTTCGGCTGCCATGTGCTTTTTCTCCGCGCGGGTGTACGCTGATTATTACCCCAGCTCGAAGGCAAAACCCTGGGTCTGGGCAGGGGCGGCTGTGATTCCGGCTACGACGGCCCTGCTGCGGGTAAAAGCAGGCAAACATTATCCCAGCGATGTGATTGCCGGATATGCAATCGGTGCAGCAACAGGACTGCTTGTCCCCTTGCTGCACCGGCAGAGATAACACGTATGTCGGAAACTCAGTTGCGCGTAGCGAAGCGGCTGAGGTAATAGGTCACGGAGATCGTGGTGAAAAAGTAGCCGTCGTTGGCGTTGCTGTGGCCGCGGATTTCTCCGGGCTGAAAACGACCATCGGCAGAGCGCTCAGACAGTGCCACGGCAACCGGGCCGCTGACTTCGCCCAGGGCTGCATAATCAGGATACACCGTGCTGATGTCGTCGAGATAGTCGGTCAGGGTAACACGGTAGCCCAGTTCCAGGTTCATGCCCATGTACTCAGACATGCGCAGGCTGATGCCGCCGCCAAAAGGTACAGCGATCTGCCACAGAGAATAAGGTCCGGGTGTGTTGCCGGGGATATACTGGCCTTCGGTGCCGAGGGGCTGGAGGTCATACCATTCGCCATCGTAGCGGGCCTGCGGGTTGAAGTGAAACATTCCCACTCCGGCAAATACCAGCGGCGAGAAATGCGGCACACCAATCCAGGAGTTACCGAAGTTCTTGTCATTCACAAATTCATATACCAGCATACCGCTCACCTCATAAATCGGGCTGCGGAAGTGGAGGTTGCGCACCTGGCGGGCATCATCTACAGCCATAGCATCCGTAGCGCCGACTTCGCCATAGGAAAAAGAAGTGCGGAAGCTGACCGTGGGCAAAAGATATTTGCTGTAAGACAAACACAGGGCGGGACGAAGGAGCGAATTGTTGAACCTGTCTGTAAGGTCTCCGTAGTAATAGATAGTACCTGTGCCTGCGCTGAACGAATGAGATCGTTGTGCAAACACCGGAAATGCCATTATGCATGAAACCCAAAAGAGCAGTACCTTGAGGAAAACGTTTTTCATATCTGAATTGCTAGGGTTGGAGGCCTTGAAAATAAGAGGATTACATGAAACAATCAAAAACTTGTTAGGACCAAACATAAGCACGAAACTTGTTGTCTTTCTGTTTATTTACAAATTCTGTACAAATTACGGGATAAACGGTTGTCTTTCTGTATGATCTGTTTGATTGTAAGAAGAAAGATTTCCCTATTTTTCGCACCATTCTTTATCGCTACTATATGCCCTCTCTCTATTTGTGGTTCCGGCTGATGACGCCCATGTTAGGAGTCCTCTCCTGCACTTCCGGCCAGCCCAAAGCGCCTTCTGCGGAGGCGCAGCCCCCTGCACCCACCGTTACGACTGTAGATATGCCTGCTGATTTCAGCTTTCCGTACGATCTGACACAGCCTTCGCAACAGGTCGAACTCCCCCCTGCGCTGATAGAGGTGTCGGGCCTTTCCTGGGCCGGAGAGGGCACCCTTGCCATGATCCATGACGAAGGCGGTGTAATCTTTCACCTGAAATTGTCCGACAAATCGGTACAAGAGGTTTGCCGTTTTGCTGAGAAAGGGGATTTTGAAGGACTCGAAATTGTCGGAAAATCTGCTTGGGCCTTACGCAGCAACGGATCTCTGATGGAAGTGACCGATTATCTTACACCGGGCTTTGTTGCAGTGCGCCATGAGACGGGCATTAACCCCGAAAATGACTCTGAGGGCCTGGGATACGATGCCGCCCATCAGCAATTACTAATCGCCTGCAAAGCCCAGCCCAAAGCCTCTGATTTTTCTACTACAGAAAGAGGTGTTTTTAGCTGGTCCCTGCGCACCAGCGCACTGGCACCTGCGCCCCGACTTCGCATCAAAAACGGCGAAATCCGCGCCGCACTCCTTGCTGCCACTACCGATGCCACCCTGCGCGAAAAAGGAGAAAAAATGGACCCGGAAGAAGATTTTCAACCCTCTTCGATTGCCGTACACCCCCTTACAGGCGATTTCTACCTCTGCGCCGCCGCAGGTCAGCTCCTGGTGGTGTATGGAGCCGATGGTAAACTGAAAGCCGTGAAGCTTCTGCCTAAAAAAATGTTTCCCCAGCCTGAGGGCCTTTGTTTTGACCCCGCCGGAACGCTCTTTATCTCCAACGAAGGCAAAGACGAGCGCCCCGCCTCCGTGCTGCAATTTACCCAGCAACCCTGAGACGGATGTACGATCTGCTTGCAGAGAAACTGATCCATCTGTGGGAAGGGCCTGTGGCAGAGGCCTATCAGGAAGGCCGTCTGGTAAACCTGACCATGCTCCAGGCCGAGTGGTACCGCCACCTCGACGGGGAGGGGCAACCTCCGCTGCAGGTATGGCTTTCGCCCCGGCTGGTCTTTTTCCGGCAGGAAGGCGTGATCTTTGATGAACTCGAAGACTATCAGCTTCGCCAGTGGCTCTCCAACCAGCAGCCCGCCCTGCTGGTCACGCGCGGCGAAGAAATTGTGGCCATCGCCGAAATTTCCTTTTCGCCCGACGACTACGTGGACTACCGCCGTCCTGTGCGCAGGCTGGTCTTTTTTCACCAGCTGGCAGGCAGGGCATTTATCCACCTCGGCCTCGAACCCGAAAGCGGACGCCCCGACCCCCGGAGCCTCTACGAGATCAGCCCGAACCTGCTTTGTGTCTATGCACTGGTGACACGATTCAGTGCCCTGGCCCTCGACGGCGACACCCTGCGGCGCGAGCATGACCCGCAGCGCTTTCCCAGACGCTTTTTGCACCTGAGAGGGTCCGTAAGACCTGAAAAAATTGCGTTTAGCCACGCATTATTATGAAAAATACCGTATATTACGAAATCCATTTCTTTAGCCAGAAAACGAATGACCTTGCGCCGATGGGCTATCCTCTTCCTGTTCGGGATAGCCACTTCGACACCCCTTTTCGCTCAATCCAGTGATCGTACCCCCGAAGAGCGCCGGCAGATTGCGCTCAACCGCTATGTGGAGTTTACCAACGAGTGTATCCATGTGCTGGGCGAAATCCGTCCGCGCCTGGAAGCCCTCAACCAGCA
>RDXT01000332.1 GCA_004292985.1 Bacteroidota bacterium | reverse complement strand
ATTATCAGGAATTTTTGGTGAGGATTCGGAAAAAACCGGGGCAAAATTAGCATAAAGCATGGAGAAACAAAATTTTCGGAGAGGGAAAACTGCGGAGGGCTTGGGAGGATGAGGGGGTATAGGGGTGAAAGGGGTATTTGGGATGAGGGTTGCAATGGTTTCGCTCCGATGGAGCTTAAAAACAGGTTTTTCCGCATCCCTCTACAGACGTTATCGCTCCGATGGAGCTGAAGCGCCTTCCGAAGCCGCGTAGCGGCGCAACGTCTGTAGCAGACATCCGCATACCTTTTGTTAGAAGCCCCATCGGGGCGAAACAACTACAACAGCCCCGCTCACCTCCCCGGGTACGTCTTCTCATAATGATAGGGTTTCGCTCCGATGGAGCTAAAAAACAAGTTTTGCCGCATTCCTCTACAGACGTTATCGCTCCCATGGAGCTAAAAAGAGCCTCAAAAGCCGCATAGCGGCGTAACGTCTGTAGCGGACATCCGCGTACCTTTTATTAGAAGCCCCATCGGGGCGAAACAACTCAACAGCCGCTCTCACCGCCCCGGATACGTCTTCGCATAACTGAAAGGGTTCCGCTCCGATGGAGCTAAGAAACAGGTTTTTCCGCATTCCTCTACAGACGTTATCGCTCCCATGGAGCTGAAGCGCCTTCCGAAGCCGCGTAGCGGCGCAACGTCTGTAGCAGACATGCACATACCTTTTGTTAGAAGCCCCATCGGGGCGAAACAACTACACTCCCCCTCACCTCCCCGGATACGCCTTCTCCCCCTTCGCATAAAACCACAAAATCCGGTTCATCAGATCGTCTTCGCCATTGTCCACCCCTTCACCTACCATCGTTTCGGCAGATTTCAGGGCGTAATACAGCGCCTTACCCTCCAGCTCAGACAGAGCCTTATTCATCTCATCGAGCGGGATGCGGTTGGGCAGGCAGCTATAGGCCACGCGGGCAGGACGGGCAGTGAAGCAGTCAAACATCGGCGTGGCTGTCGCGTCTATCGTATTCATGGGGGGCAACCCAAGGATCTGCTCGATGGTGCGCAGCATGGAGGTCTGGTTGTAATGGGTATGCACGGCCCGGTCGCGCACCGAGTAAGGGCTCACCACCAGCGCACCGGTCCGGTAGGCAGAAAGGTGGTCCCAGCCCCCCTGGGTATCGTCTTCCGTGATAAAAATGACGGTATTATCCCAGAATCGGCTTTTCATGATCGCCTCGACGATTTTACCCAAAGCAAGGTCATTGTCCGCTACCTGCGCGCGCGGGGTCGGATAACCGGGTGTGGTGCCTGCAGTATGGTCATTGGGCAGGGCCAGAATCAGCAGCGCAGGCAGGCTGTCGCCGGACATCGCCTCGTAGGCGTGAAGCTCCTCGATAAATCCCTCCGCCCGCAACTGATCATTGATTTTGGCGTCGTCGTAGCCGGGATAGGTCTGCGAAAGAATGGGCCGCACCCGTGAAATGGTGGACGTATTCCGGAACTCAAATGACTGTTTCTCTACATATTTCCGGTAAATGTCGGTCCAGCTCAGGCTTTCGTCAAATTCGTTAAAACAGGCCTCGCCATAGATCCGCACACTTTTGCCATGATCGAGGGCATGGTTCCAGATAAATCCCTCCTCAGTGTAAACCATCGCATCGTACTGGCGGTGGGGGTAGCTGCGAAACCAGGCCCGCACGTTTTTCTGTACATAGTCCGAAACGATGCCTGCATCTGTCCACTGGTGGCCCTCGGCAGAGGATTTACCCGAAACGTGGTAGTTGTCGAGCAGGGCAAATTTTTCGGCCAGAAGGTGCTGGTTAGGGGTAACAGAGTCGCCAAATACACACAGCTCCGGCATGCCCCGCGCCTTTTTTACATCGCCATATATCTGGTCGTAGGTGCGGTTTTCTTTGATAATATAGACCACATGCTTGAACACCGAAGGCTCTCCCACCCGCTCCGGCACAGGCACAGGCGCTACATTCGCACGGGGCGGCAGCATACTGGCAGCGGCAAGCTGTGTCCGGGCAAGGGTCTGTACCTGTTTTGTATAAACAGCGAGTTGTTTGGCATCGGGCAGGGGAATCATCGAGAGCGATGCCAGTTGCTCATGGGGATTGTATGCCCCTTTGAAGGACTTCGGCAGTTCCCCAAAGCGGTCGCGCAGCGCCGGGGTATTGTTCAGCACCTGTGCCCCCATAGCCTCTAAGTTGCTCACATATAGCACATTACCTGCACAGATCAGCCCGGAGGGATAAGCCTGGGTGGGAATAAACCCCGCTACGACGGGGCTATCGCCTGTGTTCAGGACCGCTACCGCGTGGTCGAGGCCGTTGGAGACATAGAGGGTGCGCCCTGTGCTGTCGAGGGCGAGGCCGTTGGGACTGCTGCCCATCCAGCCGCCCTGGCCCTGAAAAAGCCCCACAGGAATGCTGCGCAGCAGTACATCGCGCGATACATCTATTACACTCACTTCGTCGCTGTTGCCATTCGCTACATAGAGTGTGCGCTGGTCAGGACTGACAATCAGCGCATTAGGGTGCAGGCCTACCTGGATTTCTTTGCGAAAAGCGCCTGTTGCTGCATCAAACACCGACACACTTCCTTCAGCGATAGCGCCTGTGCGGGGCTCTATGTAGGCATCGCCCCAGGGTACGCCCGCCGTTTCGCGCTGCGGGTCCTTCGGCATGGGGCCGCCCCAGTTGCTCACATAGACCTTGCCTTGTGTCAGCCGCACCCCAAAAGGCGCTACGCCTGTGCCGACCGTCCAGACAAAACTGCGGTCTGAAAATCGAACCTTCGTCAGTTCATTATTGCCATTAAGCACAACATATAAATATACCTCTTTGCCTGCCAGCTCCACCTCTACCTCATTGGGCAGGGCATTGGGGGCGGGCGCATTGCCAAAAAAAGGCAGCGCCTCTACCCTTCCGAGGCTGTCGCCGCTCCATTCGGCGATCATGAGCGAAGATTTGGCCTCCTCACGGGTAGCAGCGCCCCATACGATCCAGGTTTTGCCTCCAAATACGAAGGTCTTAATCCCCGAAAAGGTGCTCATCTGGTCAGAAAAGAGCGGATCCTTCTTAAAGCTCCAGCGATCGGCTATGTTTTGCTTCGCTATGTCCATCACTGCGATGCCATAGCGGTCTTCGATGGCGAGATATTTGCCGCCGGGCAGCATCGCCAGGTCTAAAGTGTGGTTTTCGAGGCGCGGATCGCCATAGGTAATGACCGTACCCGCCGATTTTACCGAGCGGTTGTAGGGCATCAGCACAGCAGCGTTGCTTTGGGCCAGGACCATCTGTCCAAAAGCGAAGCAGATCAGGAAGAAAGCGAGGATTCGGGCCATATCGGGTGTATGAAAATGATTCCTGTAAACATAGCATCTGCCGGGGAGATGAGGTAGGTCCTGTGTGTTAAGTTTTTGTGAAGGGTGGGGGTAGCGCCCCTGTCCGCTTAACAAGATGCATCGAAAGGTACGTTCTGGAAGCCGTATCGTTACAGAAAATTCCGTCTGCGGGTCAGCGTCATATCTGGAATCCCATACCTTCAGAATTACCCAAATCAGCACGGAAAACACCCAGGACCTCAAAAGCATAGATACGGGCCTGGGGATGAGCTATCAGTTTTTTATCGGCAGGTATTTTTACATACAGCCGGGCGTGCACCTGTATCTGAGAAGCGACAAGAGCGCCAATTTTAACGGAGCCGTGTACAACATCCCCAACGCCGACGTTTCGCCTGTCATACGACTCGGCGCTATATGGAGGAAGGCAAGTTAGAAACCTGGATCATCAAAGCGGCTGGCTATCAGGCATTTGAGCAGGTATATATCCCCACCTCTTTTGAGGTATTGTGGCGATTGGACACAGGCGATGCCAGCTATGCCAGATTCCATCTTACCGAAGTGGAGTACGGAAAGGCTGAGCGGTTTTAGCAGATTGGGACGCATGGACCCGCGGCTTCGAATCGCAGCGCCAGGACAGACCCTTACCCGGGAGAGGCCGCTAAGCCCCCCAAAAAAATATTTCTCCCCCCGTGCAACCATTCGGCATTCCTTTCCTTCTTGCATATATAAAGGAACAAAAACCCAGTCAGGCCCATGGGATGGAATGCTACACGGTCAGAAAGTGAGTTGGTAGAGGGATGCAAGAAGGGAAACCCCTCCGACCAGCGCGCGCTGTATCAGCAATACCATCGGCTGCTTTTCGGTATCTGCATGCGATATACCGATAGCCGCGACGATGCCCTCGACCTTTTACAGGAAGGATTCATCCGCATCTTCCGCCATGTAGAAGGATTCCGGAGCGAAGGTTCCTTTGAAGGATGGATGCGGCGGATTATGGTCCGCACCTGCATCGAATACTGCAGACGCAAATCGCGCTTCCTGAGGGTGGACCTGAACGAAGCCCAGGACGTAAAACTCGAAGCGGACGCCTGGTCGGAACTCAACCGCGAGGAAATTCTCTCGCTGATCCGACAGATGCCCGCCGGATACCGGATGGTGTTTAACCTCTACGCCGTAGAAGGTTACAACCACCATGAGATCGGGGAAATGCTCGGCATTTCCGAAGGGACCTCCAAATCCCAGCTTTCACGTGCCAAACGCTTTCTGCAACAACGCCTTGGTACAGAAGATCAGGCGGGCTCAGCAACTGCTTAATGTCTCGTCAATCAGTCGTTATCAACAATGGAACAGGAAAAAGACATAAGAGGGAAGCTGACAGAGCGGTTTGAATCCTACGAGCCAGATCCCCGCGTGGACCTCTGGCCGCAGATCGAAAGCCGCCTGCACCCGGGAGGATCGCGCCGCCGGGCCTGGGTCATCTGGCTCTCCGTGGCAGCCTCCGTAGTGATTCTTGTCGCTGCACTCATCACCCTCAGCATCAACCCGGCAGGCGAACAGGAACCTGCGCTCGCCGGATCGGGTACCCCGGCCAGCCCCGGAAACTCAGTCGGCAGCCCCACGGCCCCCAATCCAAAAACACAGGAGCCAACGGAAAGAACACAGGCCCTCAGCGCTGACATCAACGCCCCGGCCCGCAAACTTTTCGATTCCTCCGTAAAAACAGGCAACCCTTCCAGACCTGCGGCCAGCAACAGTCCCGGGAAACTGCCCCCCGGTATGATGCCGATCACCGGACTCGAAATGCCTTTTACCCAGCAGGAAATGCAGCAGATGAAGCTCGATAAGGCAGCCAATACCCGGCCCCTCGTAAAACCAGCGCTTCCCCAAACCCCTGTCGCAGCACCTCTGCCGCAGGAAATGGCAGCCGCAGAGCCGATTCAGACCAAAAACAGCCTCGATCTTTCCGAACTCACCCTCAAAGATGCCGTTTCCTTCGCCGCCGAAGAAGTGAACAAATGGGCCAAATCGCCCCTCGACATCTTCCACGAGCGAAAAGGCAACGAAGAGGATCACACCTACCAGTTCGAACTGTTCAACTTCCGCATCACCCGGAAAACCTACAAGCCCATTCCTTCCGAAGACCCCAACGTAAAACAAGATAAAGCCAGATAAGTATGTACAACACTCTTTCTTTCAAATCCCTGACGATTCTTTTCGTCCTCCTTGTGGCGCTCCTGACTGGCGCTGCCGCACAGACCCCCGACTCCACCCAAACGGATCCTAAAG
>RDXT01000331.1:5644-5985 GCA_004292985.1 Bacteroidota bacterium | reverse complement strand
GCTCCGCCGCGCTCTCCGGTCCCGGTCGGGCACTGGACTTTGACGGTAGCAATGACTATGTCAATATCCCCTCTTTCTCTTCAACCAACACCTATACCCTCGAAGCCTGGATTTACCCGCATACGTTCTCTCTCCTCGGCGGCATTATTTCCAAATACCATACCGCATCTGCCAACGGCCCGGTGTTACGTCTTTCAGGCAGCGGCAGTTATCGCGGAATCAATTTTGATGAAGTAACCACCGCTGACAATCTCCTGACCGCCAATACCTGGCACCACCTTGCAGCCGTCAATAGTGCAGGCACCCGCACCTTGTACATAGATGGCATTGCCGTTGCGCTC
>RDXT01000331.1:0-5630 GCA_004292985.1 Bacteroidota bacterium | reverse complement strand
CCGATGACTGGCGGATCGGGCAGGACTTTGGAATTGGCCCCCGCTACTTTGATGGCCTGATAGACGAAGTGCGCATCTGGAGCACCGCCCGCTCCGCATCCGAAATCCGCGCCAACATGTACAGCCCCCTGCGCGGCGACGAGTCAGGTCTGCAAGCCTACTACCGCTTCGACCAGTATGACAACGCCTCCAACACCACCCTGCACGACATGACCAACAACGCCCGCAATGGTACCCTCACCAACATGGATGCCAGCACCGACTGGGAAAGCAATGCAGCTTTTAATACCTGGATCGGCTCCGAAAGTACCGACTGGAGCGATGGCGCCAACTGGAGCACAGGTTCCATCCCCTCCGGCTCCCAGGACATCGGCATCTTCAACATCTCCGGCACAAACGCGCCTTCCCTCTCGGCGACCCGAAGCGCACGAAACGCCTATATCGGTTCGGGCATAACAGCCACCGTCCCCGGTACGCTTTCTCTCTCCGCCAACCTCTTCAATGAGGGAACCCTCAGCGCCTCCGGCGGCCTCACCTTCAACGGAACTACCGCCCAGACCCTCTACGGCAGTGGATCCTCCAGCCTCGGCACCCTCACCGTCAACAACAGCAACGGCATCACCCTCGCCCAGAGTGTCAGTGCCACTGGTCTCACCTTCACCTCCGGCGACATCAACCTCGGCGGGCAAACGCTCACCCTCGGCAGCGCGGCGACTATAGGTGGCACACCCGGTGCATCAAGCCATGTCGTGGCTACCAGCGGCACCCTGCGCAAGTCCTTTGCCTCCACCGGCAGTTTTGACTATCCGGTAGGCGACGGCACGAACTATACACCCATCACCCTCGACTTTACTTCCGGCTCCTTTGCCTCCGCCTACGCCGATATCGGCCTGACCACCTCCAAGCACCCCAGCAACTCCAGCCCCAGCCATTTTATCAGCCGCTACTGGACCGTCAGCAGTTCTGGCATCACTTCTTTTAGCTGCGATGTGTCTGCCGCCTATGCCGACGCGGACCTCACCGGTACTGAAAGCAACCTCTACGGCGGCAAATGGAGCGGCTCCGAATGGACTCTGCTCGATCAGGTAAATACCAGCAGCAACCTCCTCACGGGTACTGTAAGCAGCTTCTCCGACTTTACCGCAGGAGAACTGAGCGCGTTTCCGGTCGAATGGCTCAGTTTTACCGCCACTCCCCTGCCCGGCAAGGTACAGCTCAACTGGACCACAGGCAGCGAGCGCAACAGCGACTTTTTCGTTGTTGAAAGAAGTGGTGATCAGATAAGCTGGGAGCAACTCGAAAAGGTAAAAGCCGCAGGTGAAAGCTATCAGCCGCTTCCGTACTCCTTCTCCGACCGCCATCCGCTCAATGGCAAAGCCCTCTACCGCCTCAGGCAGGTGGACAAAGACGGGGTTTTCTCCTTCAGCCCGATCGCGGAAGTGAACATGGAAGGCCCTGTAGCTGTTGTTTACCCCAATCCTGTGCAGGATCGCATGAACATCGAGGTCGGAGGCATAAAATCTCTCCAGGCAACCCTCATTGATGCACAGGGGCGGGTCGTACTGCAAACAGAACTACGTCAGGGCAAACAATCCCTCGCCACCGGGCAACTGGCTGCCGGTATCTATACCCTGCGCCTCAGCGGCGAAGGATGGCAGCAGGAATTGAGCATTGTTAAAGAGTAAAAGGCCCCGAAAAGCATTTCGAAAATCCTGTGATGTTTTAACGAACCGTTTCACCTCCGGATTCGTTAAAACATCATAGCTTTTTGTAAGTTAGCCGCTGTATCAGACCCGAAGCCTCTATCTCATGACCGATTCCGAATTCCAAGCCATCATCCGTCTGCTCGACGATGAAGACCCCGGGATAGAAACACACATCCGGAACAAGCTGGTCTCTCTCGGACCGGAAGCCATTCCACGGCTGGAGACAGTGTGGGAGCAGCACGAAGGGCTGATCCAGACCCGGATCGAAGATATTATTCATCAGATTCAGACCGGAGATGCGATCCGCTCGCTCAGGTCATGGCTTCAGGAAAAAGAACCTTCGCTGCTCGAAGGCTGGTTTCTCGTCACGCAGTACCATTATCCCGGACTCAGTTTTGAGACCTTCCGCAATGACTTCAGCCGCCTGGTCAACCGCACCTGGCTCGAACTGCGCAGCGGCATGAACCTGGCCGAAAGGCTGGCGGTGGTCAACCGGATGCTCTATCTCAAAGAGCGCTTTATCCCCAACCGCAACGATATTGCCGACCCGCAAAATTATTATATCAACGGGTTTATGGAGACCCGCAAGGGTAGCCCGCTTTCGCTGGGAATGCTCTATCTCATTCTCTGTCAGGAGCTTCAGTTGCAGGTGCAAGGCATTGTGCTGCCAGGATATTTTACCCTTATTCATGAGGGGGAAAATGAGTTTTTTGTAGATCCTTTTAATAAAGGTGCCTTTTTCTTCCGCAATGACCTGACCCGTTTTTTGGAAGAACTCAAAACGGATGATCCCCGCTATTACACCCCCTCTTCCAACAAGGCGATCATCCTCGAACTGGTCCGCCAGTTGCTCAATTGCCACCGGAAACGAAAAAATGAAGAGAAAGTCCGCGATCTGGAGCGTATGCTTGAACTCCTGGCTTCGGAGGATTAATATTTTTCACTAAATTTGCCATATCTGCCCCTGCACCCGAACCGTGAGCGTGACAGATACCTACATGGCTAATGAAATTTTAATTATTCTCGCCCTGACGCTGATCAATGGCCTGTTTTCGATGTCGGAAATCGCCCTTGTATCAGCCCGGAAGTCCCGCCTGGAAAACCTCGCCCGCAAAGGCGATACCCAGGCACGCATGGCGCTTACGCTGGCCGGCAACCCCAACCGTTTTCTCTCCACGGTGCAGATTGGCATCACGCTGATCGGCATTCTGACAGGTCTGTATGGGGGCCAGACCCTCCAGGACAATCTCAAAACCTGGTT
The DNA here is from genome assembly GCA_004292985.1 of Bacteroidota bacterium. Classification (GTDB taxonomy): domain Bacteria; phylum Bacteroidota; class Bacteroidia; order J057; family J057; genus RDXT01. The sequence goes on along the minus strand of RDXT01000331.1, from coordinate 2,663 downwards.
TGATGGCTTCCCGGTATTGACCGCTTACAGCAATACGCTTTCCTCCACGGTCATTGTCGTGGGAATCACCTTCGTTTCGCTGGTCATCGGCGAGCTGCTGCCCAAACGCATCGGCCTCACCCGCCCCGAAGCCATCGCCCGCGCAGTAGCCATCCCGATGAATCTGCTGGCACGCGCCTCCGCCCCCTTCGTATGGCTGCTCACAGGTACCACGGGCCTGTTTATCCGCCTGCTCAATATCAAACCCGGCTCCGACAGCCAGGTAACAGAGGAGGAAATCAAAGCCATTGTGCAGGAAGGCGCTGACTCAGGCACCGTGGACGAAATCGAGCAGGACATTGTAGAGCGGGTTTTCCACCTCGGCGACCTGCGTGTGGCCAACCTCATGACACACCGCCGGGATGTGGTCTGGTTTAACCTGCAACTCCCCGTAGCCGAAAACATGAAGCACGTCGTCAAGGAAAAACACTCGGTGTATCCGGTGGCAGATGGAGATCTGGACAAAATCGAAGGATTTATCCATATCAAAGACCTCTATTTCCTTCAGCAGGAGCCTCTTGCCGAACTCGACTACCGCTCGGTCATGCGGCCCGCGCTCTATGTGCTGGAAAGCATGAACGTGTATAATGTGCTCGAACGCTTTAAGGAAACCCGCATCCACCAGGCGGTTGTTATAGATGAGTTTGGCTCGTTCAAGGGCCTGGCCACCATCAACGACATCCTCGAAGCCCTGGTCGGTGACATCAGCGATGCCCCGCAGGACGAGTACCAGATCACAGAACGCGAAGACGGCACAGCCCTCGTAGATGGCCAGATCGCTATTTTTGACTTCATCAATTATTTTGAGCTTCAGGACTATATGGACGAACTGAAGCAATACCACACCATTGCCGGATTTTTGCTCGACCATTTCCAGCATATCCCCCATGCAGGCGAAAAACTGACCTGGAAGCATATTTCCTTCGAAGTACTGGACATGGACGGCAACCGCATAGATAAGGTAATGGTGGCTAACCCCAAAAAAGCGGAATGAAAACCCTGCGCCTACTCCCCCTTCTGCTCCTCGTACTCCTCGGCTGCCGCAGCACTGAGCAGGCTACCGTCCGGAAAGCCGATGCGGAGCTTGTCTTTTTTCACCTCAACGATGTCTATGAGATCGGCGCCCTCGAAGGGGGAACACTCGGCGGCATGGCACGGGTTACTACCCAGATTAAGACCCTTAAGCAGAAATATGCGCATGTATATCCGGTGCTGGCGGGCGATTTTGTGTCACCTTCGGTTATCGGCACCGTAAGACTCGATGGAAACCGGGTCCGGGGTGCGCAAATGATAGACATTATGAATCAGGCAGGGATCGAATATGTCACATTTGGCAACCATGAGTTCGATATTCCCTATGAAGACCTGCAAAAGCGGATGAATGAATCCAAATTTGAATGGATCAGCGGCAATGTGCGCCGCAAAACCGCCAATGGGATCCTTCCTTTTGCCCGATTTACCGAAGGCCGCGAAAAACCTTTCCCCGAATATACCATCCTCGAAGTAACCGGGAAATCAGGCCGCCTCTTCCGGGTGGGCGTTCTTGCCGTGTGCCTCGATGCCAATAAACAGGATTTTGTGCAATATGAAGAGGTGTTTGAGAGTGCCCAAAAGCACTACCAGCTCCTCGATCCTCAGACCGATGCCATCGTGGCGCTGACCCACCTCAATGCGGATCAGGACCGCGAACTGGCGCGCCGCCTTCCGGGGCTGACCCTGATTATGGGCGGCCATGACCATGAAAAAATGTCGGAGCTGATCGGCGAAGTCGCCCTCACCAAGGCCGATGCCAATGCCAAAAGTGCCTGGGTGCACACGCTGAGCTTTTCCAAAACAGGAAAAACAGCCCTTTCTTCGCTTTCGGTGCGGATAGACAGCAGCATTGAGCCTGATCCTGCCGTGGCTGCGGCTGTGAGCCGCTGGGAGCAAAGGGCCTATCAGGCCTTCCGCGATCAGGGTCTCGACCCCGAAGCGCCTGTGGCTGTGTTGCCTGAGCCGCTCGACGGCCTCGAATCGCATATCCGCACACAGCCCACCAATCTGGGCGATGTGCTCACCCGCTCCATGCTCCTGGCCTGGCCCGCCGCCCAGGCTGCCGTGGTCAACAGCGGCTCGGTGCGCATAGATGACTATCTCAGCGGCTCCATCACACAATTAGATGTGATCCGGGCGCTTCCCTTCGGCGGCAAAGTCCTTCTGGTCGAAATGAAAGGCGATCTGCTGACCCAGGTCCTCGAAGCCGGGCTCAAAAACAAAGGAACCGGAGGCTATCTCCAGCTTGCGCAGATAGAGAAAAAAGGCGGTATCTGGCATCTGGGGCAGGCACCCATTGCTGCTGCGCAAACCTATACCCTCGCCCTGGGCGATTATCTGCTCACCGGAAAGGAAAACAATATGGCTTTCCTCACACCCGAACATCCGGGGATTGTCCGCATCACAGAGCCCGACAAAGACAACCTGGGCCGCGACATCCGCCTGGCACTGGTCGCCTACTTCCAAAAGAAGTAATAGATGGGATTTTTCATCTAAATACCTATCTTTAAACCTGCGTCCAAACCACCACCCGCTATGATCCGTGCCCTGATTATTGAAGACGAAAAAAACAGCCAGGAATTGCTCAGAGA
>RDXT01000953.1 GCA_004292985.1 Bacteroidota bacterium | reverse complement strand
CCGCCGGGGTAAGCCCGTGCCCAAAGGCTGGATCATTGACAATCAGGGCCATATGAGTACCGACCCCAATGACATGGTTAATGGCGGTGCCTTATTACCTCTGGGTTCGGAGCGCGAAACGGGCGGCCACAAAGGCTATGCCCTCTCTGCGATGGTGGACTTCCTGACCTCGGTGCTGAGCGGGGCCAACTGGGGACCTTTTGCGCCTCCTTTTGCCCTGCGCCAGGAAACACCCGCACGAAGCGTAGGCAAAGGCATCGGCCACTTTTTCGGTGCTATGCGGATAGATGGTTTTATTGATGCGGATGAATTTAAACGGCAAACGGATGACTGGATCCGCACCTTCCGCGCCACAAAACCTGCCCCCGGCACTTCAGGGCCGCTGATTCCGGGCGACCCCGAGCGCGAGGCCGAGCAGGAGCGCCGGGCGAATGGCATCCCGCTGATTCCGGCGGTGGTGGCAGAACTGCTCGACGTATCCAAACAGACGGGCATTCCGTTTGAGGCCTGAACACATTGACTATTAACCCCTTACATAATGAAACGCATTTCGCTTCTTCTCACACTCTGGCTGTCCCTGGCCCTGAGCCTCACTGCCCAGCAGGCCGCGCCCGTACCTTCCTTTATCCGCGACAGCATCGACTCCTATGTCGCTAAAGCCCTGAAAGCATGGGACCTTCCGGGGGTAGCGGTAGCCGTGGTGAAAGACGGGCAGGTGGTGCTCATGGAAGGATATGGCTACATAGAAAGCGGCAAGCCGGAGCGGGTGGACGAAAACACCCTTTTTATGATCGCTTCCAATACCAAGGCATTTACCGGGACTTCGCTGGCCCTGCTCGAATATGAGAAAAAGTGCAGCATGGACGACAAAGTGCAGCGCTGGCTACCCGAATTTACCATGAAAGACCCCTGGGTGGCCAAAGAAGCCAGTCTGGCCGACCTTGTAAGCCACCGTCTGGGCATGGAGACCTTTCAGGGGGACTTTATGTACTGGACCAGCGACCTCAGCCGCAGCGAAGTGATCCAAAAAATGGGACAGCTCACACCTGCATTTGCCTTTCGCAACAAATGGGGCTATACAAACGCCGCTTTTGTGGCCGCAGGGGTCTGTATAGAGAAGATCAGCGGGCAATCCTGGGACAGTTTCATCGAAAGCCGCTTCCTGAAGCCCCTGAACATGAACCGCACCTTAACCCTGAGCGCACAGATCGCCCAGGCAACAAACGTGGCGAAACCGCATACCTACAATGCCCAAAACCAGCTTGTGAGCATCCCCTGGTGCCAGATAGACAATATTGCCCCCTGCGCCAGCCTCTCCTCCTCGGCCAGCGACATGACCCACTGGCTCATTGCCCAGCTCGAAAGAGGCGTGTATGAAGGCAAACAGGTGATTCCCGCAGAAGTGATAGACCGCAC
>RDXT01000952.1 GCA_004292985.1 Bacteroidota bacterium | reverse complement strand
ATTGATTTTGCCCCTGATACCCTGCTGACAACAGATGGGACTGGACTGCTGCGCATCGTCTATCGCGACACCATCTCCAGCGACCCGGCTTCGGAACTGGTGACGTTTCCCGATACCAGCATCAGCCTCAACATCAAACTCGACACGCTGACGCTCAACTCCGATACGATCAAGCGCATCATCACCCTCGGAGAACTGGCGCGGCAGCTCAAAGCATCCGGCAATATCTTCGGCGACATTATCCTCGCCAACCACGGCGGCACCCTGCCTGTGTTTCCCGGCTCCACGGGCCTGAGTTCAGGCGCCATTGCTGTGGATGCCAGCAGTTTCTTTGAATTTGCAGAGCTGAAAGCGGGAACCCTGTCCCTGACCATCAGCAACTACCTGCCACTCGATCTGTCGGATGTCGTTTTCGAAATAAGCAACGCCAATCTGGCCGGGCCACCCCTGCTGCGCGATACCTTTCCCCAGATTCTCAAAAACGGCAATGAAAGCGAAAATTATGATCTGGCAGGTAAACAAATCGAAAGCTCGCTCGAAGCCCAGCTGGTCAATCTCGATATAGACGCCGGCCTTTTTATCCCCATAGACACCAACGACTACCTCGAAGTAAAGCTGGTCGCTACGGGCATGAGGGCCAGAACCGCCACCGCCATTTTCCCGGCGCAGGTGATCATTGATACAGTGCGAAATACGCTGTACACCTTCACCGGCGAGCTTTCTGATGCCGAAATCACTAAACTCAACATCCGCAGCGGCCGCATCCGCGCCGAAAGCAGCAGCACCGTACAGGATACCATTCTCTTTACTTATACCCTCACTTCCGCGACCGATCCGCAGGGAAATTCGCCTCAGGTGGTGATTAAACTGCTTCCGGCACCTCCGGGAGGCGTTTCTACGCAGGTAAACGAAGTTTCGCTCAGCAATTTTGCCCTCGACCTGAGTGTGGGCGGCACGACTGTCAACACCCTGGCCGAACGCATCCGCGCCGAGCTGGTCTATTCCGGCAAACTGGTCACGCTGAGTGAGGACGACAGTGTGACGGTGAGCTTCAGCCTGCTGGACATCGAGCCGACATATGCGGAAGGGTATGTGGGGAAAAATGAATTTGACCTCGATGGCGAGCAGGAGATCAATCTCTTTACTGATATAGAGGTCGAAAAACTGCGCCTGGCCGAAGCGCGGGCCAGCATTGTTTTTGCAAATTCTGCCGGAGTGGATGCAGAACTGGTGGTGAAAAATTTCACCGCCAGCAACAGCCGCAGCGGCGCCTCTCTGAAACTGAGCGGAGCGCCGCTGCTTGCAGGTCCCTTCGCCATCAACGGTCCCAATTTGCCCGATACCAACCTCACCGTTTACACGCCCCTTGTTTTTACTCCCGCCAACAGCAACCTCATTCCCTTTATCAATACCCTG
>RDXT01000971.1 GCA_004292985.1 Bacteroidota bacterium | reverse complement strand
GCGGGTATCCCCTCAGAACTCTATCCGGAGCCGGGCAAGCTGAAAAAGCAATTTGCCTATGCCGACAAAAAGACCATTCCCTATACGCTCATCATCGGGGAAGAAGAGGTGCAAAAGGGACAGTATCAACTGCGCAATATGCAGAGCGGCGCCCAGGAACTGCTGGTGCCAGCAGAAATCATTGGTCGCCTGAAGGGGTGATAATCAGCGTATTACCTGCACTTTTCCGGTAAATAACTGTCCTTTGCCTGCCGCTTCGAGCAGATACAGGCCCGGAAGCAGGGTAGAAAGGTCTATTGCCACCGTACCCCGGAAGCTGTCCCGGAAGCGCATCACTTCCTGGCCTTCGGGGGTAAATACACGAATGTCTTGCACCATCTGGCCTGCGGGCAGCACCAGATAGAGCTGATCGCCAGCGGGATTTGGGTACACCCCCAGGGGATGCACCTGAATTTCAGGACTGTTTCCCTGCACCATATTGCACAGGTTCAGCAGCGAGTCGCTTTCCTGCCGGATGGCAGGCAGCAGGCTCCAGAGATTCGTGCCGGGACAAAGGGTATTGCAGCCATGCTGGTGACCCGAAACGACGGGCAACATCAGGCCGCTGCTACTTTGAAGGCTCGTATCGGAGGGAGATACTTCCGCATCGCAGGCTTTCCAGGCCAGCAGGCGGGCCAGGCTGCGGAGGGCGGCTTCGCCGGGGCTGGCAGATTCATAATTGCCCAGCATACAGATGCCCATGGTGCCGGAGTTCTGGCCGCAGAAATGCGCCCCCACGACATTATTTCCGCCGCCTCTGCCCTGATATACATTGCCCAGCGGGTCTATCAGCCAGTTGTAGCCGATGTCGCACCAGCCATTGATATTGACGTGGTAGTTCCAGATGGAGAGAACCGTCGCTGCCCAGTTGGCGGAGGTATTGCTTCCGGCGGAGTGATGTATAATAAGGTGTGAAACCGTGGAAAACGCAGGCGAGGCACAGGAGGCCTGGTCACCGTCGGGGCAACTCCAGGCAGTGCGGCTTGAAAACAGCGGCATCGCACAGGCGCAGTCCTGATTCATGCCGGGCACAGACTGGCTCATCGCCTCCGGATTGGGTTGCGGGATATGGCCGGGGCTGAAAAAATCGAGTTCGAGCGATTGCATACGGATGACCGGGGCGGTCGGCGGGCTTTCATGAAACAGGATCATAAACTCTGCAAAACGCTGTTCCGCCGCGATAAACTGAAGCTCACTGACCATGCTGCTGTCGCTAAGCTCCCCTTCGGAATTGGGGGCGGCTGCAAGCCATTCGGACCAGTTCAGAAGGGGAGCTTAGAAAACGGGCCTTGAGTGCGAAGGCGAGAAAAGGCGTGCTGTCTTTGAGTCCGATCTGGTAGGTTGACGAAACAAACAGGGCTTCCTGGTTGCGCCGGAA
>RDXT01000330.1 GCA_004292985.1 Bacteroidota bacterium | reverse complement strand
ATCTATGGCCATTTATTCTGATCGGTCTTATGGTTTTAGTTGGACTAAGGTATTTTCGGAAAAAATGAAACCCAAACCTACCCCCCTATCCGATACCGAACAGGTAATCCAGCATATCCAACAGCTTGATCCTGAGGTCGCTGCGGTCGTGCAGACGATCCGTGAAACCGTGCTGGCCACAGATCCGGAAATCGCGGAACGCATCAAATGGAATAACCCCAGTTTTTATTATTCGGGAGAAATGAAAGACTTTGATCCCAAAGAATATAGGCGGGATATGATCGTAATGAATCTCCATAAAAACCGGATCATGCTGGTATTTCCCAGTGGGGCGAAAGTAGGAGATACCTCCGGATTTCTGGAAGGTAATTATGCCGACGGGCGCAGAACAGTGGTTTTTACGGATCGGGAAGACGTACTTCGCAGGGCGGAAAACCTGCGGCAGGTGATCCTGAACTGGCTACAATTGATCGAAAAATGAAAAAACGTTTCCTGATAGATACCGACACCGCTGCGGACGATGCCGTGGCCCTGATCATGGCTTTCCGGCATCCGGAGGTAGAAATAGAGGCCATTACCGTTGTGGCGGGCAATGTACCTGTGGACCAGGCGGTGCAGAATGCGCTGTTCCTCACAGAGTTGTGCGGCAAGCAGATTCCGGTGTACCGGGGAGCGGCCAAACCGATGCTGCGGGAGCTGGAAACCGCCCAGTTTGTCCATGGCAAAGACGGGCTGAGCGACATCGGCCTCGATTTGCAGGGGCGGCAGGGCACCCCGGGCAATGCCATAGATGCCATTATCCAGGCCATCGAAGCCTTTCCCCACGAAATAGAGCTGGTGACCCTCGGCCCCCTGACCAATATTGCCATTGCCCTGCTCAAGGAGCCTTCCATTGCAGAAAAAGTAAAGTGCTGCACCCTCATGGGCGGCGTCGGCAGTGGATATGGGAATATTACCCCCGTTTCCGAATACAATATCTGGGTGGATCCCGAAGCGGCGCAGATCGTGTTCCGCTCAGGTATGCACATCAAAATGGTTGGCTGGGATATGTCGCGCAACCATGCCTTTTTTACGGATGAAGATATCGCTGCCCTGCGGGCCCTGAATACGCCGATGGCCCATTTTGTAGTGGATATTCAAAAGGCACCCTACGCATTTACCTCTTCCGTATCCAAAATACCCGGATTTGAGCTTCCTGATCCGATTGCGATGGCCGTAGCCCTCGACCCGGAAGTGGCTACTGTCGTGCAGTCTATGTATGCCGAAGTGATCTGCGGCGAAGGACTCACGCGCGGGCAAACCGTGATGGACCACGCAGGCGCATTTGCGGACAGACCCGGCATCGAAGTGGTGCTGGAGGCATCGCGCGAGCGGTTTTTGAAGCTGCTGTATGAGGCAGTTAGGTAAGGGGGTTAGTTTTACGTCGGTTTTGACAGGTTTTGAAAACCTGTCAGACCTAAATCGCTCGTTATTTCGACCAACGGAAAAGTGGTCAACCTATGGGGGAGTGTGCTGGATTTGTTTGGGTGTCAGTGTTTGTAAATCCCACCCGATTGCCGTAGTTTACCTGCATTATCTCTGATGTGGTGTCTATGTCCGATCGCCTAATCCCCTTTTGTATCGCCCTTTTTCTGGTTTCCTGCGGCCCAAAACCGACGGACACAGAACCTGTACGCATACTCAGCCAGGGCACAGAAATCCACTACAGCAGCTGCGGCACCGGCGACACTACGCTTTTGTTTGTGCATGGCTGGTGCATAGACGGGACTTACTGGACTGCCCAGCGGGATGAATTTTGCCAGACATACCGCGTGGTAACGATGGACCTGCCCGGATTCGGACAATCAGAAAAAAACCGGGCAGCCTGGACCATAGAAGCCTATGGCGAAGATGTGCGGACTCTCATCCGGCAGCTGCAACTCAAAAACGTGGTGCTGGTCGGCCATTCGATGGGAGGCGATGTGGTGCTGGAAGCCGCGCAGAACAATCCGGATGTGATCGCGCTGGTGGGGGTAGATAATTTTAAAGAGGTAGGCTTGATCCCGGATTCTCAGGCAAGGGCAGGGATAGATGGTTTTTTTCAGGCGCTCCGGCAAAGCTACCATGTAACCGCACCCGGATTTGCGGCAAACAGCCTTTTTCATCCCAGCACAGACAGCCTCGTTAAAAACCGTGTGCTCGGCGACATCACCCGCGCAGACTCTGCCATAGCCATTGCCAGCCTCGAATCGCTGTTTGCCTACATGCCTGAAGAAACGCAGCAGCTCGGCAAGCTCACCCAAAAACTCTACCTGATCAACAGCGACGCTACGCCTACCCACGTCCCCGGACTGGAAGCCAGCGGCGCAGATTTTGAAGTCCTCGGTATTCCGGCGACAGGCCATTACCCCATGAATGAAAAACCTGCGCTGTTTAATGCGCTGCTGCGGCAGGTGATGGGAAAAATTAGCCGCTAAATCCTCTTACCCCCTCCTTATCATGTCAAAAGAACTCTGGATCAATCTCCCCGCCCGCGACGTGAGCCGCTCGGCAGCCTTTTTTGCCGAAATCGGCTTTACCCTCAACCCGGGTTTCAGCCACAGCGCCCATGCCTCCTCGCTGCTGATCGGCGAAAAAAACATCGTGCTGATGCTGTTTTCGGCGGAGAGTTTCCCGCAGTTTTCGCAAAATAAGGTTTCAGATACCGCACAGGGCACGGAAGTATTGTTTTCTTTCAGCGCCGACAGCCGCGAAGAAATAGACGAACTTGCCCAAAAAGTCGTGGCAGCAGGCGGTACCCTGTTTAGCAAACCCACCGAAGTGCAGGGCTGGATGTATGGCTGCGCTTTCACCGACCCCGACGGCCACCGCTGGAATGCACTGTACATGGATATGAGTAAGATGCCGGGGTAACGGATTAGGGGCTTTTCGCGTGCATATTGCAAGATAATAACTCTCTGGAATTCTCTCTATATCTTTGTATTCTTCTTGTTAAATGCGCCCCTATGACCTGGTCCGACCTGCAAGCCTTTTTGTCCGGGAAACGATTTCTGATCGGCCTGACCTTCCTCGATCAGGAAGAACAGGTGCTTGAAAAATACCAGACGCATGGCACCGTGGACGTGCTGACTGACGAAGGTGTTTTCCACTTTATCCGCGAAGATGGCAGCCTTTTTAAAATGCCCTATGACCCCGAAACCATTCTGAAACCACCGCCCGGCGACTACCGCGAGCACTCGACAGGGAAGGTGATTAAAGACCCCGATTTTATCATGAGCTGGGAAATTGTCGTTCCGGCAGGGCAGACCTTTGAAGAGGTGAAACAAGTGGGATTTGTAGCGCCTTCGGTATGAAAATGCGAATCATAGCCCTGTTGTTGCTTGCCCTTCTGGGGCTGCTTGTCTATCTTACCCAGAGCCAGTGGCGTACAATGTATGACCGGTACAGAGGAATGGAAACCGTAGAAAGTGTCCGCCAGAAATACGAAGCATCGGTATCGGCCCGCCTCTCAGACGCGCTGAAAAGCGCCGGGTTTTCCGGATTTCCGGACAGCCTTTTGCTGCTTGCCTTCAAAGAAGAGGCCCTGCTGGAGGTATATGGCTACCGCGAAGGGTGGCACCTGATCAAAACCTACCCCTTTACCGCCAGCAGTGGCGGCCTGGGGCCTAAACTCCGAGAAGGAGACCGGCAGATTCCCGAAGGAATTTACCAGATCGGCTACCTCAACCCCAACAGTTCCTACCATTTGTCGCTGCAAATCAACTACCCCAACGAATCTGACCGCACCAGAGCCAGCGCAGAAGGCAGAACCTCACCCGGCAAAGACATTTTTATCCACGGAAAGCAGGTCAGCATCGGCTGTATCGCACTCGGTGATCCCGCCATCGAAGAAGTATTTCTGCTGGGTGCACACGCTTTTCCCAAAGGCATCCGGGTCATTATCAGCCCCCGCGACTTCCGCAAAAATCCCCAGTTCCCTGAAATTCCGTCCGTAAACTGGGCAGAGCAGTTGTACAGGCAGATCCGCGAAGCGCTGGAGTCGGTGTAATGCCCGATCTTTGCCTATATTTGTTCCATATACTCACACATGCAGCCCTTTACCTCTCCCCTGATCAGCGCCGAAGCGCTCCTGCAGCTCCGCCCCACAGGCGATGTCCGGCTCATAGATGCCCGCACCGGACCGGGAATCGCCGAAAGATACGCCGAAGCCCACCTGGAAGGCGCCCTTCTGGTGGACCTGGAGCATCAGCTTGCTGACACCAGTGGCGACCCGGTAGAGGGCGGAAGGCATCCCTTGCCGACACTTGCCGCCTTTGGCGAAGTGCTGCAACAGCTCGGCATCAGCCCGGAAAGCCATGTGGTGGTCTATGACGATAAAAACGGTGCCAATGCCGCCGCCCGCTTCTGGTGGATGCTGCGGGCGCTCGGCCACGAAAAGGTGCAGGTCCTCGACGGCGGGATGCAAGCAGCCCTGAAAGCGGGTTTTCCCCTGGGATCAGGTGTGGAGACGCCTCAAAACGCAGGCCCCTACCCTGCCACCACCTGGCAACTCCCCCTCGCCGACATTCACGCAGTGGAAATCGCCGCGCAGAACCCTCAGGCCACCGTGGTGGACGTGCGCGACGCCTACCGCTACCAAGGCATCAGCGAACCGATTGACCTAATCGCAGGCCACATCCCCGGCGCGATTAATATGCCCTTCAGCGCCAACCTGGACGAAAACGGACGCTTCCGTTCACCCGAAGCCCTCCGGGAGCTATACCAGCCGCTTATGGCGGACAAAAACCCCGGACAAGTTATCATTCATTGCGGATCGGGCGTTACGGCCTGCCACACCCTGCTCGCCCTCGCCCATGCCGGATTTGAGATACCAGCCCTGTATGTCGGCTCCTGGGGTGAGTGGTCGCGGACGGGAAGGGATGTGGGGAAGGCGTAAGATACTAACCCACAAGATGCAATTAACCCCTCTTACTCCACACTATACGCCTCCGCTTCCTCCTGCGCCAGGGTCAGTTCCGGCCCAAACACGATGCCCTCATATACGTCTGTGAGGCGCAGATGCAGATCCAGTTCCGGGAGGGCGATGACGTCCGTTATATATTCATAAAAACAGACCTCCCAGGGCTGGCCTTCTGCCTGGCGGCGAAAGTGCTGTACCTCGCAGTGCTGCTGCTCTACCAGAAGATAATGCCGCAGCGAAGGCAACTTGAGGTATTCTCGGAGTTTAAAACTCCGGTCCGCTTCGCGGGTACTGTTGGAGAGCACCTCGATGATCAGCAGGGGACTGCGCACTCCATTGGCGGTCTGTATGTCAAGGGGATTGCAGGTGACCATCAGGTCGGGATAAAGATAACGAAGGCTCTGGTAGCGGAAAAGTTTGACCTCCATCGCAAAAGGCTTACAACTGCGGCCCCGGGTGGCTTGCCTGAGCAGTGTGTAGCAGTTGCCGCAGACCTCATTGTGCCGGTTAGAAGCGCCAGCCATACCCTGGATCGCACCGTCGTGGTACTCATAGCGGGTATCGGCCTGGGCTTCCAGTTCGAGGTAAGCCTCCCAGGTATAGGGGACAAGCGGATCAGGCAGGTAACTCATCGGCAGGAATTTGAGGGACTAAGATACGGAAAACTCTGAGAGATTCAGAGGACTTCACTCCCGAATATACG
>RDXT01000970.1 GCA_004292985.1 Bacteroidota bacterium | reverse complement strand
CCCCATCTTTCATATTTTTTGCAGCATGCTCGAAGAACAACTCATACAACCCTCTGCCGAGACCGAAGCGATCCGGGTGCTTTCGGAGGCTATCCAGGCAGAAATCGCCAAGATCATTGTCGGGCAGGATCAGATGGTCGAGCTGATGATTGCCGCCATTCTTGCCGACGGCCATATCCTGGTCGAAGGTGTGCCCGGCGTGGCCAAAACCCTCACCTCCAAGCTGCTGGCCCGCAGCATCGAGGCGCATTTCTCCCGGATCCAGTTTACCCCCGACCTGATGCCCTCCGATGTGCTGGGTACCACGGTCTTTAATACCCGCAGCGGAGAGTTTGAGTTCCGCAAAGGGCCGATTTTTGCCCAGGTGGTGCTGATAGATGAGATCAACCGCGCCCCTGCCAAGACCCAGGCAGCCTTGTTTGAGGTGATGGAGGAGCGGCAGGTAACGATAGATGGCCATACGCATGCCTTTAAGGCCCCTTTTGTGGTGATTGCTACCCAAAACCCCATCGAGCAGGAAGGCACCTACCGCCTGCCCGAAGCCCAGCTCGACCGCTTTATCTTTAAAATAGAAGTAGATTACCCCAACCTCACAGAAGAAGTCCGGATCCTGGGCGACCTGCACGAGCGGCGCGGGGTAAATGATATTTCAGCGATCCAGCCAGTGGCCACAGCAGAGCAACTCCGTCTGTGTCAGGACATTGTGCGGGGGCTGCACATAGATACGCAACTGCGCGAGTACATTGTCAAAATTGTGAGCCAGACCCGCAACCACAAAGACATTTACCTGGGTGCTTCTCCGCGTGCCTCGGTCAATATCATGAATGCCTCCAAAGCCATTGCAGGTATGCGCGGCCGCAGCTTCGTGACACCCGAAGACATCCGCCTCGTCACGGCCCCGGTGCTGCGGCACCGGATCATCCTCACGCCTGAGCAGGAAATGGAAGGCGGCACCCCCGAAGAAGTGATCCGCCGGATTGTGGAGCAGGTAGAGGTGCCCCGCTAAGACCCAGCCCATGCAGCTCTACAGAGACACATTTATCCGCCCGCGCTTTTTCCTGCTGCTGCTCGCCATCGCAGGCAGCTTTGTGCTGGCGCACCTTTTTCCGGTGCTGCTGCCGGTGAGTCAGGCCGCGCTGGGCCTCGTGCTGGCCTTTACCGGGCTGGACATGTACCTGCTCTGGAGCAAAAATACTACTGTGGAGATGCGGCGCGAGGTCGCCGAAAAACTCTCCAACGGCGACGACAACCCCGTAGAGATTTTCATTCACAACCAAAGCCGCCTGAACCTCGACATAGAAGTCCGGGACGAGGCGCCGAAGCAGTTTCAGCTCCGCAAACTGATCTTTCATCTGACGCTGACACCCGATGCGCGGCAGACTTTGTCCTATATCCTTCACCCGCTGGAGCGGGGCGCCTA
>RDXT01000969.1 GCA_004292985.1 Bacteroidota bacterium | reverse complement strand
GGCGCTGGAAGAAAAGGAAACCATCATTGCCAAGGCTGCGACCCTGCGCAAGCAAAGCGCCCTGTTTCTCCGCAGCCAGGCCGCACGCAAGCCGCTGACTGACAGGCTGGTATTAGAAGCGCAGCGCGCAGAGCTGATCCGCCTCTTTACCCAGGGCCTTACCGGGTTTGATGTTCCGGCATCCGGCAACACCCTGCCCGAAGCCCGTCAGGTATGGCAGACCCTCACGCAGGACATTAGCCCCTATCTTGATCTCTTGTCTTCTGACAATCAAGTACTTGCGAAAAACATTCGCAGCTACCTGAGCAAAGGAGAGACCCTGCTGAAGGCGAACAACGACTTCGACAGCTTCGATCGCCTGGCTTTTCTGCGGGAAGCACTCGACCCCCTGTTTGGCGCATTGTATGACCTGCATATAGCGCTGGGCATCGAGACCTACTACGAAACCACTGCTTCACAGAAGCCCCAGCAATATTTCGCCAAAAATATCTTCTCTCCCGACTTTTTAGATGCCGCCTACTATGTACCACTTCCCTCCAGGGATCCTCGTGGCGCTCAAAAACAGACATTAGGCAAGCTGCTTTTCTTCGACCCGGCACTTTCCGGCAGCAACGAAAGGGCCTGCGCCTCCTGCCACAGCCCCGCAAGGGCTTTTACAGATGGCGCAAGTAAAAGTGTGGCCCTGGACTTCAAAGGAACGGTGGACCGGAACGCGCCGACCCTGATTAATGCGGTTTATTCCGAGCGATACTTCCACGACTTGCGGGCCGATGACCTGACCGCCCAGATCGAAGGGGTGGTTACCAATGAAAAAGAATTTCACACCGACTTTTATACCATTGCTGATAAACTCGCCCAAAGTCCGGAGTATGTGAGGCTGTTTCGCGAGGCTTTTCCGGAGGAGGGCAGCCAGCCCATCAACCGCCAGAGCATAACGCTGGCCATTGGCAGCTATATTGCTTCGCTCACCAGTTGGAACTCTCCCTTCGACCGCTATGCGCGGGGAGAAAGCGAGGCACTCGACGAAAGTGCAAAGCGCGGATTTAACCTGTTTATGGGTAAGGCCGCCTGCGGAACCTGCCACTTCGCTCCGGTGTTTAATGGAACCGTTCCTCCGGAGTACGTCGAAAGCGAATCTGAGGTCCTCGGTGTCGCGCTCACACCTGCCCTTAAACACGCGACTCCCGATCCGGACGAAGGCCGTTTCGCCAACAAACGCGCTGCAGAAAAGGCTGATTTTCAGCGCTATGCATTCAAAACGCCGACCCTTCGCAACATTGCCCTGACAGCTCCTTATATGCACAACGGCGCCTATATGACCCTGGAGCAGATCATGGACTTTGACAACAAAGGCGGCGGCGCAGGCATCGGCATTCCGCTCCCAAATCAGACCCTGCCCACAGACCCGCTCAACCTGAAC
>RDXT01000968.1 GCA_004292985.1 Bacteroidota bacterium | reverse complement strand
TCAGGGAAATGGCTATTACAAAAATGAGGGACTTCTTGTCATTACGGAAGGGGAGATTTATACGCTGAATTTTATGTACCGGGGAAATCTGGTCAGCGCAGAAACGATTATCCCATCCAAACCTCAGAACCTGAAGGCATCGGAAAGCAGCATTGTCATCACACCCTTTGACCCCGGCGGCGGTTTTGGGGGCGGACTTCCGGAGTTTCCGGACCCCATCGCGCTTACCTGGGACAATCCGGACCAGGAATACCATGTGGTGGTGGTGGCAAATATTGAAAGCGATCCCGATCCCATCAACGAGGACCAGGAGGAGGATTTTCGCCCCGTATTCCGCAACGAACCCGACCAGACCAATACCTATGAGGTGGGTTTCCAGAGTTTTGAATATTACGGCAACCACCGGATTGTGCTTTTTCACATCCTGCCGGAGTACGCCGCATTGTACGACAATACCGGGAACTCTTCCCAGAACCTGAGTACCCCCAGTTCCAATGTCGAAAACGGACTGGGCATATTTACCGGAATGCATAGCGACACCCTCTATGTCGAAGTTACACAGTAGCTTTTCTTGCAGCGCGAGCTGTTTTATGTGAGGTGTTTTTGGAGAAGCCGGACATACCGGCTTCTCCTTTTTATGTCCGGTCGCTGCAAATGCAGCAAAGGTCGCGAAATAGCGGCAGGCTGTCTCTTTTGTTTGCCCCGGAGACAGAGCATATCCATTTTTGATTCACCAACTCACACAATATGAAGCGATTAGCCATACCTGCCCCTCAAAGCCTCATCCTGACCCTGCTGCTGTGCGGCAGCATCTGGGCCTGCAAATCCTCTTTTGAATATGCGCTGCGCCAGACCACCCCTGTAAAAGCCGATGGCCTGCCTACCGAATGGCCGGTGCAAAGCGCCCGCTACGACAGCGGAACCCGCCTGAGCTGGCAGTTTTCCAATGACAGGCAAAACCTCTACTTCTGCATCCGCGCCAGCGACGAAACCGCCCAGATGAAGCTCCTCCGCAGCGGTCTCAGCCTCTGGATAGATACACGCGGCGGCCGCAGCAAAGAAACGGGCATCACCCTCCCTCTCCCAGGGCCGCAGGCACCGCTTTCGTCTGCTGACATGCCCATGAACCCCGGCCAGCGCCCGGATCCTGCTGAGATGCGCCGCCGCTTTCTGGAGCGCCCCCTCATGATCAAAATAACTGGATTTATACCTTCCGTTCCGGAGATCATCGCCGCTGATAATACTTTCGGTATTTCTGCCGCCATCAACTGGGACAATGGTGGGGTACTGATTTGCGAAGGCGCAATTCCCTTTGACAAATTTAAACCGGATTTCGGCGCTGCCGACACGGTCAAAGCCTGGTCCATCGGACTGGAACTCGCTGCGCTGCCAATGCCCTCGATGCCCCAGGGCATGGGCGG
>RDXT01000967.1 GCA_004292985.1 Bacteroidota bacterium | reverse complement strand
GGATGCGTACTCAGCCTCACTTCAGGGTCTTCAGCAGCTTTGTCGCCTCCGCCCTGCGGTAATGCACAGTCCGTCCCGAAATTTCCTCCAGCAGCGGCAAGGCCTTTTCACTTTGCCCCAGCTTCACATATTGCAGTGCCAGATACCAGCGCGCAGGCTCCTGAAACTCTTTGCCCGCCATCAGATGAGTCAGGAGCACGATTGCTTCCGTATGCTCGCCTCTTTCCATGTCAGAAACAGCCAGATACAACAGAGGTGTCTCATTTTCAGGCTCTTTCTGGCTCCACCCGCGCAGCAGGGGAATGGCCGCCGCATAGTTTTTCTCGCTATATAACTGAAGCGCTGCTGCCCGGTACGAGGTATCGTTCCCTCCCCGGAAGCGCTCGGCAGGGTAGGGCTCAAAATACCTGCCATATAACTCCACCGCATCCGGGCGTGGGCTGAACGAAATCCGCGCCACGATCAGCACCAGCACCGCCGCTGCGGCGGCATAGAGCCAGGTACGCGGGCGAAGGGCCATATCCAGCACCCGTGCGCGGGGCGTGGCGCTTACCTCCTGATACATAGTGCGGAGGCTGTCCTTTTCTGCTTCCCGCGCCAGTGCGCGCAGGGTCAGGATAGACTCCTGCACCTGACGGGTTTGCTGGCGGAGTGCGGGGTTCAGGGTCATTTCCTGCTCGAAGGCAGCTTTTTCTTCCGGGGTCATCTGCCGGTCCACATAGGCTTCGATGCGCTGGAGGGGTTCTGACTGTTCAGACATGCGCTTGTAATCTTAGGGCTACCGCCTCCGTCCAGCGACGGAAGCATCGGAACTTGGTTACTTTGGCCACATTGGCCCCTGCGAGGCCGAGCATCTCTGCGATCTCATCCATGCTGCGCTGCTCGACATAGAAGTAGGTCAGAATCTGCCGGCAAGCCTCCTTCAGGCTGTCGAGGGCCCAGCGTACAGCTTCCGTTTGCAGGGAAATCCGCTGCCGGGTATGGGCATCTTCTTCGGCCTGCACCAGCCAGTCAGACTCCTCTTCGGCAAGAAAATACCAGGATTGCTCCACCGAGGAGGTCTCCCGCTGCCAGCGCTGGCGGGCACGCTGCAAGTCCATCCATTTGTTGCGGCAAATGGCATAGACATAGCTGCGCAGGCTGCTGATAAAGGCAATTTTGCCCTGCACCATATTTTCCCTGAAACTGATCATCGCTTCCATTAAAATATCCTCGGCATCGTCATGGGCACATCCGGTCTGGCTGATAAGGGTGCGGACGCAATACCGCCCGCACTCTTCAAATACCAGCTTCAGTCCAGATGGGTCACCCCTCTGTATTTTTTCTTTGAGCGAATGGAAAGCTTCCGGAGTCATAACTGAAAATAGCTGGAGGGCAATGTTCAGTCAAAAATACGGAATTCCCATGCAGGAAGAAACCCTC
>RDXT01000800.1 GCA_004292985.1 Bacteroidota bacterium | reverse complement strand
GGCATCTGAATACACGGCCACTGCGCCGATACCTATGCGGCGACAGGTACGCAAAATCCGGAGGGCGATTTCGCCCCGGTTGGCGATCAGGATTTTTTGGATGAGGGGCATGCGGGCATTGGAGTGAGTAGGTGGCAGTCGTATCCAAAGATAGGGATTTTCGCTTGTGAGTGAGCTCAGGCCTGAAACAAGTCTTTCTTTGCGGCTACTTCACATAGTATTTCTTTGAAGCTGAGAACTTTTTGCCCGACTTAAATGACATATGTACAATCAATTTTGCGGCACCCTTCACCTGGGCTGGGAGTTTCACAGGGAAAAACTCATGATCAAAAAGAATATAATGAAAGTCACCACTCCCGTCCACATAATGATTGTATAGCTCTTCGTAACTATCGGGAGAATGATGATTAGGCCAAAACTCTTCCCCATTAAACATATAGGTTATTTGTAAGTGCGTGCTATCGCCTTCCATAGAAAATGGTAACATGCGAATAACGGTGCCATTGCGGGTTTCAAACTGTATATCAATATCGATAATAGAGTCACCATCCGAAACTAAGAACCCATCGCAGGGTACTAAAGGAGGAAAAAAGGGATGTTCTTTTCTCTCTCCTAACGGAATAATCACGGGGTCAAAAGATAAAAAGATTGCAGCAGTATGGGAAAGAGTATCGGCGGTATGCAGATCTACCGTATCAGAGGAATGTATATTTTGCCTGTCTGCAAAAGCAAGATCAATGTTCAGGCCCGTGATTTTGTACTCTATGCATGGGTCGCAAGCGCAGCAGAAAACCAAGGTCAATAGGAGTATATTCTTTTTCATCCTGTTGTGTAAATCTACATATTCTAACCCTAAAACAGAAACCACACATAAGCATCGGTACCGCGCGCAGCTATGTTTGCAGAACGCCGTTCCGCCTTTTATCGTATGTTGCAGCGTGGCCCGGAGGGCCGATATTAGAATTTCCTTAACCCGCACCATGCCCCTCACCCTCTTCCGTCCCTTTTCTCCCCGCAGCTCCGACACAGGCGCGGACGATTACTACCGCCACCGGCAGGCGCAGGGCTTTTTGTATGAACTGAACCAGGGAATCCGGCAGGTGGCAGACGAACATGCCGAAAAACTGATCGAGGCCGGGCAAAAAATGACCGACCAGATAGATACGACCCTCAAAGAAGGATTTGAAGAGGTAAACGATTACCAGCGCGAAATCCACCATGCCCTCATTGACCAGACACAGGTGATTTACCGGGGTTTTGAGGGGCTGAATGTGCGGCTCGATACAGGCTTTGACCGCGTAAGCTTAGGCCTCTCTGAAGTGGCAAACCGCGTGGACCAGACCAGCATGGCGGTGGTGGAATCGGGCGAGCGGCTGTTTAAAGGTATCGCCGGACTCAAATCAGCACTCGATATGGGCATGGCGGGCATCGTGTCGCAGTTTGAACTGGAGCGCGCCGAGCTGAAAGCAGGCTTCGAGCAACTCGCCGATCTGCTCGAAAACAGCCGCAAAACCGAAGCACGGGAGCGATTCCGCGATGGGAAAACGGCCTACGAGCAGTACCTCCGCCACCCGGAAGAAGGGCAGTTCCTCGCCGATGCCCTCGAATACCTGAACCAAAGTGTGCAAATCTACCGGGGAAACCCTTACGCACATCTCTATATGGGCCATATCCGGCAGGAAGCAGCCAGTTTTTATGACCTTTTTGCCGCCAGAGAGCACTATCTCCTCTGCGCCACCTATGCTAAGGGCCTCAACAACCCCTCACTGGCAGCCTTAGGCTATTTTATGGGAGCCTGGCTCAGCTATGTGCTGGGAGAATTTGACGAAAGTATCCGTTTGGGGGAACTTTCCCGCGAATATGACCCCGAAGGTCTCCCCGAAAACTGGTTTAACCTCGCCCGCACCTACGCGCGCCTCTCAAAATCTTCCCTCGCCATCGAACGCTTAGACAGGGCCATCCGGCGCTTCGACCCGCTCTACGCCCTCAAAGCCGAACTCGACGAAGATTTCCGTTCTATTCAGCCGGAACTGAACCGGTATTTTGTGCAAATCCGGGACGAGGCCGCCCGCGACTGGCAGGAAAAACTGAAGAAGTGGGAGCTGTTTTGAGGCAAAAGAGAGGTTCATCCGAGTAAATTTGATTTTTTCGTTTCAATTTACTCGGATGGATATTGCTCCGACGCCAGAAGGAGAGCACTTTTGACAGGAACAATGGCATGCGCATTTACCCGAAAACGACGATATATGGAAACGCCGCTTGTAAACCAGACCTACATATTAGAAAAAATAGAAGGCAAAGGAGGCTGGACCTATGTAGTCATCCCCGAAATTGCACAGGACAAACATGCGCATTTCGGGTTGGTAAAGGTGCGCGGGTATATTGACAGCTTCGAAATCAAACGCTACAACCTGATGCCGATGGGCAATGGCAAGCTGTTTTTGCCTGTAAGGGCCGAAATCCGGAAAAAGATCGGGAAAGAAAAGGGAGATACGGTGCACGTGGTCTTGTGTGCGGACAATTCGCCGCTGGAAATCCCGGAGGAGCTACAGCTTTGTTTTCAGGACGACCCGGATGCGCACAAGCGTTTTCTGAGCTACACGGAGGGTGAGCAAAAGGCCTTTATTGACTGGATTTTAGCTGCCAAACGCGATGAAACCCGCATCGAGCGCATTGCAGTGACTCTCAATAAGCTGGCGCAGGGGCTGAAGTTTGCGGATAAGCTTTAACTCACTCCACGCACAGTTTCCGGATCAGGTCCACTTCATCCTGCTTATACACACTACCATCCTGCCGGAAGATGTCATGAAACCACAGCTCAGGCTCCGAGCCGTCGGTGTGGGTGGTATCCGACCAGGCATAGATGGTGTTGGTTTTGCCGCTGACCAGTCCCCAGTTGATGGCGCTTACTTTTTCCTGTTTGAGCAGGGGCAAAATGGTGCCGAAGGTACTGCCGTTTTTGCGGGCCATGTACTCCGAGCAAAGCAGGGGCCGCCCGTAGGAGCGCAGCGAGTCTATGGTCTCCTTCATCGAGGCGGGTTCGGAATAGTTGTGAAAGGTAATGATGTCAGAATGAGCCAGTTGAAACTCATTATAGCGTCGCAGACTTGCATTCCACACACCCGAAGTTACGGGCTGGGTGGCGCGGGTGCTGTGCGCCCATTCAAATACCTGTGCCAGCAGGGGCAGCGAAGCATCGCCTTTGCCTGAGTTGCCCGGCTCATTGTAAAGGTCCCAGAGCACAATCCGCTTATCATTGGCAAAGTGGTTCATCACATCCACGACATAGCGCTTCAGCAGGGGAAAGCGACTGCTGTCGGCGCTTTCCTTCTGGCCGGGGTCCTGCACCCAGCCGGAGTTGTGGATGCCCGGTTTCGGGGCGGGTTGTTTACCTGTCTGGCTGCTGCCGTTCCAGCAATCGTCAAAAAACACAAACATCGTTTTGATCTTGTGCTTATCCGCGATGGTCAGATACTGGCCCATGCGTTGTTTAAACCCTGCGCTATCTGCTTCCCAGGCTTTGTGGTGCAGATAGACCCGCATCACATTAAAGCCGAGGCCTTCTGCGAAACCCAGTTCCCGGTCGATGGTCGCCGCATCGAAGCTTTCGGCCTGCCACATTTCCAACTGGTTAATGGCCGTGCTGGGGATAAAGTTGGAGCCGCGCATCCAGCCATGCGTACTCGCCCAGGCTTCGGCCTGTTCGGGAGTCCAGCGGCTGCGGGAGGTACTTTCCTCTACACCTGGGGCAGGTGAGGCGCAACCTCCCAGCAGGAGCAGCGCGGCCAGAGAAGTCAAAAGGGAAACTGTGCGGATCGTAGTCATTGAGGGTATGTTTGAGTAGCAGCCTAAACTACGTCATTTTTTGTTTCATCCCCAAAACGCGCCCGTTTCCTGAGGCTCCATCCCGCAAAAGGTTTGACCGTAGCGCAATTAGGTCCGCCATCCTTCGCCTTTCCCGGCACGATCGTTTCAAACACAGACCCCTCATCAGCTCTATACTCAGCGATCATCTCCCGGCTGATCCCGCGCAGCGGCACCTTCAGACGGCGCGACCAAAGCGCGTTCATCTGACCCGCATATGCCCCGATATCGAGATATACAAAACGCTCTCCCGGCTTCCCTTGCACCAGGGGCCCCTGAAAATCAATGCCTTCCGCAAGTTCTTTTATCTTCACAGCAAACGAAAAGTGCATGTCTCCCCCCTCCGACATCTGCGGATCGAGCGTCACGTACGCGGAGCCACTCCCTTTCTGAACCCCAAAGAGTACTCCCGAAGGCGGCGCGATTAATTGGATGTGAAAGGCTATTTCCATTGTTTATCTGTTGATTAGAAATGGTTCGGGTCGGAGACCGCTCACCAGCGAAGCTGCCAGCAGGCTAATCTGTTCGAGATAATAGAGATTGCCCCATTTTGCTGTTTCTATACAGCAATTTAACAACAAAAATGCTGTTTGGAAACAGCATTTTCGAACTAACTCGGGGTCGGAGACCACTCACCAGCGAAGCTGTGTTCCCTGTAACCTGTTCCCTGAAAACTGTTCCCTGTTCACCCTGCCCAGCTCTCCCGATCGAGGCTCCGGTACTGAATGGCCTCCGCCACATGCTCCGGCAGAATAGATGCCTCACCCGACAGATCGGCGATGGTACGCGACACCTTCAGGATGCGGTCGAAAGCCCGCGCGCTCAGGTCGAGCTTTTTCATGGCGATTTTGAGCAGCATCTCGCTGCCTTTGTCAATTTTGCAGAACTGCCGCACCATCTGCGGAGGCATCATCGCATTGGAATACACGCCCTTTAGCTCTTTGTAGCGCTCCAACTGGATATGCCGCGCCAGAATCACCCGCTGGCGGATATCGTCGCTGCGCTCGCCGGGCTGGATGGAAGTCAGCTCTTCGAAAGCCACAGGCGTTACTTCAATGTGCAGATCTATGCGGTCCATCAGCGGACCGGAAATGCGGCTTAGGTAGCGCTGGACCTGCTGCGGGGCACAGACGCAATCCTTCTCCGGGTGGTTGTGAAATCCGCAGGGGCAGGGATTCATGCTGGCGATGAGCATAAAATTGGCAGGGTACTCGACCGTGAGCTTGGCCCGCGAAACAGTAACCCGCCGTTCTTCGAGGGGCTGCCGCAGCACCTCCAGCACCGTGCGTTTGAATTCGGGCAATTCGTCGAGGAAAAGAATACCATTGTGGGCGAGGCTGATTTCGCCGGGCTGGGCATTGCTGCCACCACCCACCAGGGCCACATCGCTGGTGGTATGGTGCGGCGAGCGAAAGGGCCGCTGTGCCACGAGTGCGGCATCCTCCGGCAAAACGCCCACCACAGAGTGAATTTTGGTGGTTTCGAGGGCCTCGTGCAGGGTCATCGGCGGCAGCACCGAAGGCATACGCCGGGCCAGCATGGTTTTTCCTGCACCGGGAGGGCCGATCAGGATGGCATTGTGGCCCCCCGCAGCAGCGATTTCCATGGCGCGCTTTACATTTTCCTGGCCTTTGACATCGGAAAAATCGAAGGCAAAGTCACGTTGCGCCTCAAAAAACAATTCGCGGGTATCGCGCACCAGTGGCTCGATTTCGCGCCGCCCATCGAGGTACTCCACGGCTTCGCGCAGGTGCGCGATGGGGATCACATCGAGGTTGGTTACGATGGCTGCCTCCGCCGCATTTACTTTGGGCAGAAGCATACCTTTAAAACCGCGTTTCCGGGCTTCTATCGCAATGGGTAGCGCGCCCTTGATCGGACGCAGTTCGCCATCGAGCGAAAGCTCACCCATAATAAGGTAGTCGGCCAGTTTATCGGGAGAAATATCGCCTGCCGCCGCCAGGATGCCCATCGCGAGGGTAAGGTCATAGGCAGAACCTGCTTTCTGAATATCGGCAGGGGCCATATTGATCGTGACCTCGGAGCGGGGAAATTCGAGTCCATTATGGTGAAAAGCCGTGTAAATCCGCTGGCGACCCTCCGAAACTGCCTTATCCGGCAGGCCCACCATATTGTATCCAAATTTACCCCGGGCCACATGCACCTCCACCGTGATGATGGTTGCATGAATCCCTTCAACAGCACTTCCAAAAGCCTTTACCAGCATATTTTTCTGAGAAAATGGTCATATCCCGATTATTTGCCAAATACCTTAGATTCAACAAGGCGGCAAAGGAAATGTTTTCCCAAAAGTAACGGCAAAGCCTAACGCCCCCGGCGCAAAGCCTGTCCCAGAAGTCCGCCGCTGAGGCTGCTCGCGCCCCCCATAAGGCCTCCTGCCAGGGCGGAAAGCAGGATCATGGCATAGGCACCGGGCAGGGGAAGGGCTGCTCCCGAAGTGAGCACCAGCGCTATTTTGTTGCTCAGCAGGGATTGGTTGGCGAAGTCAATTTTCCACGCCCAAACACCCCAAAGCAGGAAAAGTGCTACAAACCCGGCCAAAAAGCTCCAGGAGCGTGTTTTTTTGCGGCTATAACCTCTGCGGCGACGCTCGCTCAGGAGCAGACCCACAGCAAAAGCTACTCCCGCCGCCGACCACCAGGGCAGAAACCACATGGCCAGCAAAGACAGAGCGAGGATGAGGGCTATATGTACGAAGAGTTTCATGTCAAATGGCTTATTGGGCGGATGAGGGACGGAGAACCTTCGCGCTGGAAACGGGCCGGCTGCGGTCTCCCGCCTGCTTCATGTACCAGAGGGAATAATACTGGCCACTGGCCCAGTCGTCTATAAATGCGCCGTAGCGGGCGCTGCCGGGATTGCCGGACTGCCCGCCGGGATACACGCCCCAGGCCTCTGGCTGGGGACCGAGTGATACGACCATGCGCCACGAAGGGCCGCTGCTGCGGTTGGTCGCATTCAGGATGCCGCCATTGCCGCCGGTTTCGATGCCGATACGGCTGAAAGGGGTCAAAACCCGCGTCAGGTGAGTGATATTGGTGCCCCGGCGCTTACCCCAGGTCCATTCACTATGGTTCGGGTAGTCGGCATGCAATTTACCCACGGCCCTGCTGTAACTCTGGTTGATGAGGGTGCGGCGGTCTATCCGGACACTGTCATTCCAGCGGCCATAAAAGCGGAAGTTCACACTGTCGCGCAAAATACGGATGGTGGTGCTGCGGTCAGGATAGTCGAGTTTTACTCCGGTGGCTTCGATGTCGTCTTTCCAGATTTCCTCGTAAAGGGTTGTCCACCAGCGCTCAAAGAGGGTAGCCGCCACGGATTCGCGGTGGTAGAAATAGTCCCAGTTTTTCAGAACAGCCCAGGCTTCTTTGTCTATCTGGGAGAATCGGGTGGTATCGAGTTCGGCCAGCATCAGCGGCAGCACATCGGCGGCGGCCAGGGCATAGTTGTCCTGCTGCCAGGCCTTCATATTGTCCACCGTTACGGTATCCTCCGCCGCGAGCAGGCGGTAAATGCGCCTTCCCCGGAAATCTTCGAAATTGCCCACATAGCTATAGGGGTAGGCAGGCGAAGCGGGGTGCTGGTTGGCAGAGCTGACAAATCCCTGCTCCGGATTGTACTGGTGGGCTACCTGCTCAAACGGAATGTAGGTACTCCAGATATGGTCGCGGCGGGAGCCATCGAGGATAAATTTACCCTGCTCAGGCCATTTTAACCCAAATTTACCCTGCTGGCGAATGGCTATATCTCCTGAGGCTGAGGCAAATACAAAATTCTGCGAAGGGCTGCCAAACTGCTTCATCGCCTCCAGATAGTCCGCGTAGTTGCGGCCCCGGTTAAGTTTCAGGAAACACAGCAGTTCGTCGGAGGCATCATGCGCAGTCCAGCGCACAGCCAGGGGGCCGGGTTGGTCTCCAAAGTTTTTGTCAAAGATCACCGGCCCGACATGGGTATAAATGACCGTATCTGTTACCGGCGCTTCTCCCTTGATCACAAAGGTCTCGACCCGCTGCTGCGTAGCCTGCCACTGGCCGTCGAGCAGCACCTCTTTGCGCTGCGCATCGCGGTAGGTAATGGTGTAATAGTCCATCACATCCTGTCCGCCATTGGTAATCCCCCAGGCGATGGAGTCATTAAAGCCGATGATAATGGCAGGCGCACCCGGCAAAGACACACCATAGGTATTGCTTCCGGGGGCTGAAAGCTGGATTTCGTACCAGATGGCAGGCAAATTGAGGCCCAGATGGGGGTCATTGGCCAGCAGCGGCCTTCCGGTAGCGCTTCGTTTGCCCGAAACTGCCCAGTTATTGCTGCCCAGGCCCGGCTCAGGTTTTGCAGGCCGCTCCGGCAGGCCCATCAGCAGCGAATCCGGAAAATAGCCCGCAGGCCGCTCCGGTGTGGGCAGGTATTCGCGCTTGTTGTACTTGGTATCGTTGCCTGCGATGGGCGCCAGGTCGTAGGGGTAGTCGGGGTATAATACATCAAATATTTTTCGTCCGAATACCTGCAATGCCTGGGTATATTCCAGGTCATTGGCGCCGCTGGTTAGGTCGCGGGCGATCAGTTTGGAGGTAAGTGCCGATTTAAGCGGTGTCCAGGGCTCCGGGCGGTAATTGAGCAGCTTGTACTCCACGGGCAGCTCAGCGTCAGAGAGGCTGTTGATATAGGCATTTACGCCTGCGCTGTATGCTTCGGCAACTACGCGGGTCTCCGCATTTTCCATGATGCCTTTGAGCAGGTTTTCGGCGGCATAGACCATTCCGAGGCGGCGGGTGTAGCGGTCCATTTTCAAGACGGCATCATCCGGACCCCGGCCAGTGATTTCGGTCAGGCGGCCCGCGGCGGCATGGGTCTGAAACTCCATCTGCCACAGACGGTCGCGGGCGGTTACGTAGCCCTGCGCGAAGTAGAGGTCTTCGGCGTTTTTGGCAAAGATATGGGGCACACCCCGTTCGTCATAAACGACCTGAACCTCCCCCTTGAGGCCGGGGAGGTTCAGTGTTTCGTTTTGATCGCTGTTCGCAGCTTCCGCATTTTGCCAGAACCCTTCATTCGGACTCAAAAAAGAGCCTAAAGGGAAGGGCACTTTCAGCATCGTGAGAGGGCGCGAAAGGATATACAGAACAAAGGCACTGAAAGCCAGAGAGAGGACAAATTTTACCCAGCGCATACGGCGTGGATTATAAGGTTAGGCACTTGCAGATCGTTGCTGTAAAAGTAAGGAGGAAATTCCTGCCTTTGCAACTATTCACTGCTTCGCTTCTCCCCTCTCCGGGCTTCCCTTGCGTAATTATTGCTTAATGATGCGGAATGTACCGTTTTCATTGCCCAGAGACACGCGCACCAGATACATACCAGCGCTCAGCGTTGAAAGGTCGAGGGTATGAGACATCTGCTCAGGAGATACTGACAGCATCTGTTGTCCGGTGATGGAAAACACTTTCACATCCTGCAGGGGCAGATCAGCGCTGAGGAAAAGCTGGTTTTCAGCAGGGTTCGGGAAGTAACGGAAGCCCTGGCTGATCAGGTTTTCGATTCCGGTAGCATCGCCAAAGGCCATATCATCCCAGTAGTAGGTTTTTACGCCAGCGGTTGCGCCGGTAGTACCGAAGTTGAAGAAGATAGAAGCCTTGTTATAGGAGCTGGCGAAGTTGATGGCGGCAGTTCCGGTAGCCTGGTTTGCAAAGTCAAATACGAGGGTCTGCCACTGGCTTGCAACGGTGGTGGTGGCTTCGGTTTCGACACTGACAGCTGGGTTGGTGCGGTCTTCTACTTTCAGACGTACAGGAATGCCTGCATCAGGAGACCATACACGTACGCGCATTTTGGTTGATCCGGCTGCGAAAGGAACGTTGCTTGGGAATCCAGCGCCTGTGCCGGCAGTAGTACCTGCCCAAAGTTCCGCATTGGCACCTTTGGTGGTTTTGGCTACTTTGTTGGCAGCATTGGTCGGATCAACAACTACTTCGGATGCATTACCACCGAAATCAGTCATGGTGTAGTTAACGGTAGTGTCGTCAAACGTAACGGGCAGGCTGATCTGGGAAAGCACAGGTCCGGTAGCGCCGGGAAGCCTTACATCGTCAATCAGCATGGTAAAGTCAGCGGAGCTGTTGCCAACGGTACCGAGTTCCATGATGAATACCACTTTCTCGTATGTATTGGCGGTATTGATGGCGCTGAAGTCATAGCTGAGTTCTTCCCATGCATTGGCAACTGTGGTTGCGCGCTCCTGCTCAAAGTTCAAAGCGCCGTTGGCAGCGTTTTCAAGTTTGAAGAGCAGTTTCACACCTACGCGGTTGGCAAATACCTTTACTTTAAAGTTTTGGCTCGCCGACAGGTCAACCGGGCCTGCAAGCTGGATAAAGCTGCCGCCATACACTTCACCTGGGCCTTTCACCATCTGGGCAACTTTGGAGCTGGTGTTGATACCGCCGCTGTTGGGGTTGTCAATCACAGTCATCACACCGCCAGCGAAATCTGTAAATGTGAATGTACCTGTTTCAAAAGTAAGGGGCAGCGTTTGCGCGGACAGCGCGGTTGCGGCCATGATAAGGAGAGATAATAGTAAGCCGTTTTTCATTGGAAAAAAGAATAAGTAATTAAATGAAATGAAGTGCAGAAAAAGGGTTCTGCATTTATATCAGATAAAGATAACGATAAAGCAGGGAGGCCGGAAGTGACTTTTGCTCATATCTGGCTAATGATGTAGTATTGATGTAGAGCGAAACGGCTTTCTCCTCTGCTGTTGTAGTCAAGATGTGTGCAGGCCAGTACAGAAGGAATCTGCGTTTTACTCCCTGAGCCCGCGCCAGTAGAAAACCTCGTTGCCTGTATGAATCCGGAAACTCAGCAATCCGGGCGGAAAAGCCTGCCCCGGCAGATGAAGTTCCGGCACCGCCTCCGGATGCCCCTCCCAGACTTTGCGGCCCAGGAGATCAAACACCTCTATGTGCAGATACGCTGGTAGCGGCCCTGTCAGGCTCATGGTCAGGCCCTTAGAATCAAATGGACTGGGATACATATGTAAAGAAAGGTATTCCGGAGTGAGGGTCGCAGCAGGCACTTCGTCCGGGCTGTCTTCCAGCACAAAGTCGAGCCCGGCGACGCCAAACGCTGAGGGCCCTTCAAACCCGTTAAAACCACTCCGGCTCAGGCCAATAGCGCTCCCGCCGCAATCATCGTCTGTGCCACGCACTGTATCGTCCTGCGTGATCAGCCACATGGTCTGGGGGCTGAGGCTGCCATCCTGTGGCCATACGCTGAGGCTGTAGGAACCTGCGCCCGTGCCTGTGCGGTCCGAAAACATCCATTCGCCATGGGTAATGCCCCCAAAATACAGCAACTGGTAGTCTCCCGGACATTCAAACACGGTTCCCGGCACGGCATTGCTGCTACCTTCCTCAAAATATCCCGTTACGACATCATAGGTGTTGATGGGAAAATTCAGGCGGCTGTATTGCAGGCCCCGCGCATCTGTTGTGCCGCCTGGCTCCAGGCCCAGCACAAAGGGGTAATCGCCGCCCATTGGGCCAATAGCCACCCGGAGTTTGCCCTGGATATACCCTGCATCTACCGTAGAAGAATTTCCATTGGCGCTCACGGTGTTGTTGACATAATAGGTGTTCAGCGAGGACGTGATGGCACTCGTATTCATCATTCCAAAAATGGCGTTGTATCCCGATCCGTTGGCGGGCAGCGCGGTGGTGTCGTGGGTAATGATGCGGTTCTGAGGTGGATTGCCGACCGCAACTGCCGGATCAAAATTGACACTGCCCCGCACATCGGCCACATTTCCGCTGCCTGCCAGGTGCACCACGCCCTGCGAGTTGGCCAGTTGAAGGTGGTAAAAAGAGCCGTCGTCCACCCCTACTGCGCTTTGGCCGCCCCGCACGGCATAACTTCCCTCGATAAACTGCCTTTGATTGACATTCACATCGCTGTTTTCGAGGCGGACCGTTCCGGTGCCCCGCTGCTGAAAGAGGTTATCCGAGTACATATTGCCCTGCACTTCGATCTCTCCGCTGTTGCTCAGCAGGGCCGTGGCATCCTCCATATATACATCCCCCCAGACATAGACCGTTGCCCCTGAGCTTATATAAATGGCTGCTCCCTGGTTGTTAAACTCATAATTGTGCTGTGCCGGGAGCAGGTAAGGCAGGAGCAGGCCCGCGATCAACAGCACATGCGCGTGTGTGTATTTCATGGCTTATTTCTCAGAATGCGGTGTTTCGGAGGGCTTCGTCTCTTGCCGGGCCTGGGTAAATATGCCCATAGAGGCTGGCTGCCCATATAATTCCGGACGGATGTATCTGCCCTGGTTTTCAGGCTCCTTCCGGGACTCGGCCTGAACGGGATGGGCCTTCATATAGGCATCATTGCGCCGGGCCATAATCGCCCAGGAGACCTTGCTGCCGGGCGCTCCGCCTACGACAAAGCTATTGCCGCTGACCTCCGTTACCACCCAGGGCTGCTGGGGCGAGCCTACGGGGGTAAGCTGGTAGGTAATTTCGGTATTGATGGCCTCAAAATAGACGGGGAGCTGCACAGTCGCCCGGCCCTGCGAATCGAGGACAGCCATGCCCCGGTACAGGTTCAGCACTTCATCAGACTCGACCGAAAAATGCTTCAGGTACTGATTTCCCGGATCGAGCGGGTGGTCAATCAAAAAGCTTTTTGTGCCGCTGGCGCCCAGGTTACCGTTGGCATACACGCCATAGGTCGTTCCGTTGCCATATACCCCGTAGGTGGTTCCGGTGCCATACAGCCCCGTAACCCCAGACCCATACACGCCTGTTCCTGAAGTACTTACGCCATACATCCCGCGGTAGTTTCCGTTTCCCTGCACACCGATGCCATACCCGCTTACAGAGGTGCTGAGTCCGTGCACGCCAATGTGATCGTCGGTGTCGCTGCCTGTAAATTCAAATTTACCAACGGCAATCGTTCCGGTGATGGCTGCATTGGAGACCGTTGCACTCAGGGCAGAACCCCGGCCCAGGTGGGTAATCAAAAGGCCCTCCTGTGTCGAAGTGGTGGCATTCATCTGGATTTCCATGCCTTCGCCGCCGCTGCTGTTTTTTACCTGAATCGCGGGGGCCGTGTTGCTGGCATTGCTTTGGGTGGCTTCGACGGTGCTGCCCGTCGTACCGCTGTGGGTCGCATCAATTTTGCTGTTGGGGCTGGCTTCACCGAAGCCGACATATTGCGCTTTCAGAACATTAGGAAACAAAAGTTGGAGGGAACAAAGCAGAGAAAAGCTTAAAAGAGAGCGGATCATAGACTGGAATATCGTTGCAGACCAAGTTGGCAGGATATTCAGGGGAAAGAAAATCAAATTGAGAGGGAACCTTTCGCAGCAACCCTATGCGCTTTTTTGCGTACAAAAGGCGGATTCATACCCTCTAAGCGCTGTTGCTCCCGGATGACACGACACTCCCCCGCAGTCGTTTCCGGGTGTGAAAAAGATTTGTCGGGAAGAAGATATTAATGTTTCCCGGAATTTTTGTAGATTTGCAGCGGATTCACGATGTTCTGTTTTAACACCTGTCAAGCGTCTGGGTTACAAGCTTCCCCCCGGTTTCTTGTACCAAGACCCTCTCTATGGAAACTGATCGTAGCCGATTACGGGTCAACGTGATCATTCCTGCCTTCAACGAAGCGGCCTCGATCGGCCGGGTCGTTGCGGACGTTCCCCCGGACGTTGCTGAGGAAGTGATTGTTGTGAGCAATGGTTCGACAGATGCCACGGAGGAGCAGGCCCGTGTAGCTGGTGCCACTGTACTCCGCGAGGAGCGCAAGGGCTATGGATTTGCCTGCCTGAAAGGAATGTCCTATATCGCGGCCAAGCCTGTGGGCGAGCAACCTGATGTAGTGATTTTTCTGGATGGAGACTATTCAGACTACCCCGAAGAGATGCCTGCGCTCTTAGCCCCGCTGCAAAACGGACAGTTCGATCTGGTGATCGGCTCCCGTGCCACAGGAGAGCGCGAGCGCGGTGCCATGCTGCCGCAACAGGTATTTGGGAACTGGCTGGCTACTACCTTGATCCGACTACTCTACCAGACGCGATTTACTGACCTTGGTCCCTTCCGGGCCATTCGATATGCGCGTTTGCTGGAGCTGAACATGCAGGACAAAACCTATGGATGGACCGTAGAAATGCAGGTAAAAGCTGCCAAAATGGGACTCAGATGCACAGAGGTACCTGTCAGATACCGAAAACGCATTGGAGTTTCGAAAGTAACAGGTACCGTGCGCGGTACAATCCTTGCCGGGTACAAAATCCTGACGACCATCTTCCGTTTGCTGTGAACTTTCACTTTCTCTCCGTCACATATTTCAAAGTCTAACGACTACCGCCGTGTTGATGCGAATTTTTGAAATCGTCGTAATCGCCCTCTACCTCATCACCCTGGTGCTGACGGTAGTGTCCAGCCTGGGACAGCTCCATCTGATTATCAACTTTCTGCGCAATCGCCGGAAAGTAAAGTCAGAGCCTGCCTTCACCGGCAATGATAACCTGCCCTTCGTTACCATCCAGCTCCCTATCTACAACGAACTTTACGTCGTAGAACGCCTGCTGGAGTCCGTAGCAGCGATGGATTACCCCAAAGACCGCTTTGAAATCCAGCTCCTCGACGACTCTACCGATGAAACCGTAGAAGTCGCCGCCCGCAAAATCGCCGAGCTGAAAGCCCGCGGAATCCAGGTGGAGCATGTGCGCCGCCCCATCCGTACCGGCTTCAAAGCAGGCGCGCTGGGCTATGGACTTGACTTCGCCAAAGGGGAGTACATCGCCATCTTTGATGCCGACTTCCTGCCCCACCCCAACTTCCTCCGCGCTACCCTGCCCAACTTTGTCCACGACCGCGTGGGGGTAGTACAGGCCCGCTGGGAACACCTTAACAAAGACTACTCCTTCTTCACCGAAGCGCAGGCCTTTCACCTCGATGCCCACTTTACCATCGAGCAGTTTGGCCGCGACAGCGGAGGTTTCTTTATGAACTTCAACGGCACAGCGGGTGTATGGCGCAAAGCCTGTATCCTCGATGCCGGTGGCTGGGAAACCGATACCCTCACCGAAGACCTCGACCTGAGCTACCGCGCCCAGATCAAAGGCTGGCAGTTTAAGTATGTGGACGAAATCGGTGCCCCTGCCGAACTTCCCGCAGAGATGGGTGCCATCAAGTCCCAGCAGTACCGCTGGATGAAAGGTGGTGCCGAAGTAGCCCGCAAGATGCTCAGCACCCTCTGGAAAGCCGATGTGCCTTTCTCCAGCAAATTCCACGGCTCTCTGCACCTGCTCAGCAGCTCGGTGTTTATGCTGGTGCTGCTCCTGGGCGCGACAAGCGTGCCGCTGCTCTACCTCAAGCATGAGCGCTTCGCAGGCCGCGTGGACTTCCTGATCCTGCCTGTGGCAGCCCTGCTGTGCAGCTTCCTGATCCTCGCTGCGCTCTATATCACCACCTGCTACTGGCGCGAAGGCAGCTTTGAGGCCGCCATGCGACGATTCCTCAGACACTATATTCCCTTCCTGTCTTTCTCGATGGGCCTCTCCCTCCACAACTCGATTGCCGTGATCCAGGGTCTGCGCGGAAAAAGAACCCCCTTCATCCGTACCCCCAAGTTTAATGTGATCAACCGCAGCGACAAGTGGCAGAAAGTCACCTACAAAACCCGCAAGCTCGACAAGACCGTGTATGCAGAGCTGGCTTTGATGCTGTATTTTCTCTTCGGAGTTTATCTGGCGATTCACTTCCGCGACTTCAGCCTGATGCCCTTCCTGCTGATGCAGGGCGGCGGATTCGGACTCGTGGGCCTTTACAGCGTGCGTCACGCATTTACGCGGGCCTGAGCAACATACGATATTGAATACTACCTCACAGGCGGCGACTTCGGTTGCCGCCTGTCTGCATATAGGGGCTATGTAACTTCCGCCTGATATGAGTACTGGATTTGTAGCGTTTGCCGATAGTATTTTTGAGTATAAATAATTTACACAGAAAAATAGTACGGGTCCTACAGAGGCCGCGAATGAAAATACATGGGTTGTGTTTTTGGGTTGATTGCCCCGGCTACTCACAAGTGGCCGGGTTTTTTCTATCGGGTAAACGGCGCTTCGGGGCTGCCTGATTTTTTCAGGATGCGGAAGCGCCAGGGGCCATCGGCACCGGGAAGGGGTTTGCGCATTACTTTGCCCGAAACAGATTCTGCCTCGATATAATACTGCACCTGCCGCCCGGCCTTTTGCGGGGGAATGCTGGCTGTCCAGGTATGCCGGGCAAGGGTGCTGATGTGCATCGGCACAGCGATAAAGGGCATCTGGTTGTCGGTGCGGTACCAGAGGCGGGCCTCACGGATGCCACTGCGGTGGCGTATCAGGGCGCTTACCTCATAGCCGTGGCGGCTGCCGAGGGTATCGGGCAGCGGCTGGTGAACAATCAGCAGCGGATCGCGCACGCCTAAGGTGAGGGTCATACAGTGCAATGCGCCCCCGGAGCGGATCACCGAGCGGCAGTCTATGCCCTGCACCTTGTAGCCCGGAAGCTCCGCGCGGATGATCCGCAGGGCCGTGCTGTCATAGGCTGCATCATAGAGTGGCACCAGCACAGTCGTATTGATAAAAATGAGGTTGGTATAGGTGCGGTAAGGGCTGCCCTCGGTATCGGGATACGAATGGCCATCGGGAGGCATGGGGATGCGCACGGTCTTCCAGGGCCGCCCGAAGCCGGAGAGCGTGTGCCCGGTAAGCCAGGCGAGGTTGTCCTCGATCTGTGGTCCGTCGGCTTTGCCTGGCGGATACGCGCCGACCAGCAGTGTCTCCTCGTCGAGGAGTTTCATGTGCATATCTATATGGTGAATGCCGTCGAAAGGCAGCTCTTCGAGCTTGATATAGCGCTCTATGCCCATCGAGCGGCGCATGAGCGTGTCTATGGCAGCAGCGCTGCGGTTGTTTTCGTGCAGGATCAGGCGCGAAGACAGGGCCGTGCCCATGCCGTCAGTCATAAAATTACCGCCTGTGTGCACCAGTTCATTGGGGGAGCGGGAGAGAGAGACCAGCGGCAGATGCAGGGCTTTGGCCAGCACCACCGGAAAATGATCGTCGAGCGGGCGGGGGCGGTTGTAGGACCATTCGGTCAGGATAAGCGAATCCACCCCATTGATATACACACTCTGGGGGCCATAATCCCGGATCCAGATGCTGTTAAAGTCCGTTTCGAGGTAGCTGATATGGGCCAGGGGAATGTTTTTCTCCCGCAGATAACGCTTCACGTCCATTGAATCCAGACACACCACCCACACATGGCAGACTTCCCTTGCATACCGCACCACTTCGCTCAGCACAGCGGGATATTGCGACCATACCACCACCAGATGCTCCACCTCCTCCCACTCTGCCATGGTACGCAGCGGCTTATCCGGCGGCTCGTACAGCACCTGGGGGCGGGCCTGCCTCACGGGCTTCTGGGCGGGCACATGCAGGCAGAGCGAGAGCAACAGCAGCAGGAATAAAAGGCGCATCGGGCAGAAGATGGGGTTACAGCACAAGGAAAGATAAATATAGTTTTTCAATTAGCGAGAAGAAAGCAAGCGTGAAGCTGTGCATGTTAGAATTCCGGCACAAAAAGGAGCCTGCGCAACGCAACATCTGAATATCTGCGTAGGTACGCACAGGTAAATTGTTTAATATCGCAGCAATAAAAGCCTTCTGCTTGGCGGCCTCCTTCTTCCCGGCATGAATCCTCGCCTGATCTCTCAATTTGACGAACGCAGGTCTTCCGGACGCAAGAGTTTTGCGGTTCTGATTGATCCTGACAAGGCAAGCCCCGCCCTGCTGGCTGGCCTGCTTGCCCGCGCGGAGGCGGCAGGCGTGGATTTCCTGATGCTCGGCGGCAGCCTCACGGTGCAGCCCAACATTCAGGAACTGGCGGTTTTTATCAAAAAACACAGCCCCCTGCCCCTGGTGCTTTTTCCAGGCAGCCCGACGCAGATCACCCCGGAGGCCGATGCCATCTTGTTTCTTTCGCTCATCAGCGGACGAAACGCCGATCTGCTGATAGGCCGCCATGTGGAAGCAGCACCGCTGCTGAAAAAAACCTCGCTCGAAATTCTGCCTACAGGCTATATGCTGATCGAAGCGGGCAAAATGACCACCGTCAATTACATCAGCCATACCTTCCCCATTCCGCATGACAAACCGGAACTGGCCGCCTGCACAGCTATGGCCGGAGAAATGCTGGGCCTGCGGCTGATCTATATGGACGGAGGCAGCGGAGCCTTGCAGACGGTCTCTTCAGAGATGATACGGGTTGTGAGCGCGAGTATCCAGATTCCGCTGATTGTGGGCGGGGGCATCCGCTCCGCGCAGGAGGCTGCCCGTATCTGGCAGGCGGGCGCCGACATCATTGTCATCGGCACGGCGCTGGAGACAGACCCTTCGGGAGGCCTGATTCAGGAAATCGGAGCGACCCGCGATGCCCTTCACGCCGGAAAAATTTACCATCCTAACTGGCGGGGCTAAATATGGGCAGTTTTGTGCGTGTATTTGTGCTTTGTATGACGCTGCTGCTCGCATGTGCCGCCTGCGCACCCGAACCTCCTGCGGAAGCAGCCCTGCGTGCACGCTTCAAAGGCCTGTATTGCGGCGGGAACTATACCCTCGAACTGGGAGACAGCACCTATTTTGTCCGGAAAAGACTCAAAGGCGCGCTCGGCACCTATACCGCTACCGAATCCTGCAGCGGAACCTACCAGCTGCATTTTCAGGCGGGTACATGGAAGATACGCTATGCCGCCGATCCTCAGCCCCGCACCGTATTTGAGACCTGCGAATTTGAGAGTACTCTTTGGACTCCGCAGGACCCTGCGTGGACGCCGGAAGACACCATTCGCCTCGCAGAACCTTTTGATGGAAACGTATTGCGGAAAAACGCCTGTCCCTGATTATCTTGCACAATCAATGCTGAATCTATGAAGGTTATTTGTGTAGGGCGCAATTATGCCGAACATGCCAAAGAGCTGAACAACGCGGTGCCCGATAAACCCCTGCTGTTTTTTAAGCCTGACTCTGCCGTGCTGCGGGAGAACAAGGACTTTTATTATCCCGAATTTACCCAGAACCTGCACTTCGAATGCGAGCTGGTGATCCGCATTGGCAAAGAGGGCAAACATATCCCGGAAGCCTTTGTGCGCAACTACATCGACGGTATTGGCCTGGGAATAGACATGACAGCCCGCGACCTGCAGGACGAAGCCAAAGCCAAAGGGCTGCCCTGGACCCTCGCCAAAGGCTTTAATGACTCCGCGCCTGTGTCGGAGTTTCTGCCCTTAGAAGATTTCCCCAACCTTCAGGACATCCGTTTCCGCTGCGACATCAACGGCCAGATCCGCCAGCAGGGACACAGCGCCGATATGATTTTCCCTGTCGGAAACCTGATCGCGTATATTACCCGCTTTATTACCCTGAAAAAGGGCGATTTTGTCTTTACCGGCACCCCCAGCGGCGTAGGGCCTCTCCAGATTGGCGACCACATTCAGGCTTCGATCGAAGGTAAGCAACTGTTAGATTTTCATGTCCGTTAAACATAACCTGTTCTTTCTCAGCCCCCTCGCCCTGCTGCTCCTGGCCTTTTTGCCGGGAGATGTGCCCTATCGCTTCCCCCTCAGTACCCGCACAGCTCTTTCGGGCACCTTTGGCGAGTTGCGCAACGACCACTTTCACGCCGGATTAGACATCAAAACCGGAGGAGTGACCGGAGTGCCCATCTATTCGGTGGCCGATGGATATGTGTACCGCATCCGTGTGGGGCCTTACGGATTCGGGCGTGCGCTGTATGTCCGGCATCCGGACCGCAATTATGCAATCTATGGCCACCTCGACGGCTTCAATGAAGTGATAGATGCCTATTTGCGTGAAAATCAATACGATACGCGTCAATATAGCCAGGATTTATATCTTCCTCCGGGGCAGATCCCGGTGAAAACGGGCGATCTGATCGCATACAGCGGCAACTCGGGTTCCTCGCAAGGCCCCCACCTCCACTTCGAAATCCGCGACTCCGACGACCGGGTACTCAATCCGATGGAATGGTACCGCGACCGGATCTCCGACACCCGCAAACCCCTGGTGCAGGAGATTGCCATCGAGCCGATAGATGCAGATGCCCGGATCAATGGCGCATTTGCCAAATACTATACGACCCCCACGGGCAGCAGCGGATTTTATACCCTCCCCTCAGTACCCGTGGTACGCGGCAGGGTCGGGATCGAGTTCCGGGGCTACGACCTGCTCGACAGCGCCGAAAACGCCTGCGGTATCACCCGCGCGCGCCTCTATGTGGACGAACAACTCGCCTGGGAGTACGACCTCCGCGTGCTGAGTTTTGACGACACGCGCTACATCAACCTGCACACCGATTTTGCGGTATGGAAGCGCGAGCGCAAGCGCATGCAGAAAGCCTATATGGACTTTGGCAACGAGTTGCCCGCCTACCGCAGCAATGCGGCACGGGGCATGATCGAGATTCACGACGAGCTGGAGCACACGTTCCGCCTCGAACTTGAAGACCTGCACGGCAACCGCTCCTATGTCAATGGCAAATTAAAAGGCAGTACCGCACCCGATAAGGAGCTGCCTGCGTTTCCGGTGAGCGGTGCGGCCCCCAAAGTTTCCTGGGAACTGCGGCGCAATACGCTCATTGTGTATGCCGAAAAGCCCCTGGCTTCGTGGCGGGGCGGCCTTCCCTACCGCAATGTGCTGGGCGAAGAGAAACTGCTCATGCCCTCCACTTTTCAGGGAGGTAAACTCGCCTATATTTTACCCCTCGACCCTTACAATTATCCGGAAGTAGTACGCGACCCGGCAGGAAGGGTGCTGTTTGACTTTTATTTCCGGAGCGAGATCATGCCTGACCGGAATAACCTGGCAGAAGACGGTGAATTGCAGGTGTTTTTTCCCTACAGTTCTGTTTTTGACCGCGTTTCGCTTCAGATACGGCGCATTCCCGGCGATGCGGGCATGTATTCCGACCGTTTTGTGATCGGCGACACCCATATTCCCCTGCGAAAACCCTATCTGGTCAGTTTTAAGTCCCTGAAAAAAGGAAATCTCTCACACATGGTCGTAGCGAAACGGGAGGGTGGCGGCTGGAAATATGCCGGTAATGTGCTGGGCGAAGATGAAAATGTCTATGTCTCGATGCAGGAGTTCGGCGAATTTTGCCTGATGGCCGACAGCTTGCCGCCTTCTGTGCGTCCGCTCAATTTTAGCACCTCGCGTGTGCCTGCGGGTCAGCAAAACATCTCGCTGCGGGTGGATGATTCTTTTTCCGGCATTGACCACCTGAGTAT
>RDXT01000329.1 GCA_004292985.1 Bacteroidota bacterium | reverse complement strand
GTAAGCGAGCGTATCCGCGACGTATCCTTCAGCCGCGACCTCGATCTGAGCCGACTGGCAGAGGGCATGTACCTGCTGCGCCTCCGTGCAGACGATGCCCAGACCATCTTCCGGATCATCAAGGAGTAACAAAAAAAGCCCGAAGAATAAAAAGTCCGCCAATCCTGGCGGACTTTTTGCGTAAAAAGTGTGAAAAGTGAGAATAAAATTTCTTTCCCGAAGAAAAAGACATATATTTGGGAAAGCAAAAAACCATGCTGATCAGATTCTCCGTCCGGAACTACAAAGTATTCAAAGAGACCGCTACCCTGAGCATGGTAGCCTCCAACTACTTTAGCGAAAGCGAAGAAAACATCGCCACCCTCAAAGCCGGTAGCAGCACCCTGCGGCTGCTCAAAAGCGCCGTCATCTATGGCGCCAACGCCAGCGGCAAAAGCAAACTCCTCGACGCCCTGCAATTTATGCGCGAGTTCGTCCGCAGCTCCTCCAGAGAGAGCCTGGCCGGCGAAAACATTCGGGTATCCCCCTTTCTGCTCAGCACCAGCACCGAGCAGGCCCCCAGCACATTTGAAGTCGTATTCGTACTCGACGACATCCAGTACCGCTACGGATTCGAAGCAAGCACACACCAGGTCCTCACCGAATGGCTCTACCGGAAAGAATTTCGTGTAGAAGTAGAAGTGTTTACCCGAAAAGCACAGGAACTTACCATTCACCCCCAGCTATTTAAAAAAGGCCGCCTGATCGAGCACGAGCGCCTCCTTCGCTCCAACGCCCTGCTCCTTTCCACCGCAGCCCAGCTCAACGACCAGCTCGCCATCTCCCTCCTGAACTGGTTTGGGCTGGTGCGCAGCGTTTCAGATGCCCAGGAAAGCGGATACCTGCGCCTCACCGCAGAGCAACTCAAAGAAGAGCAGAAAAAACAAGCCATCATGGAGCTCCTCGAAGCCGCAGATATCGGCATCAAAGACCTCTATATCAAAGAGAAAGACCAGTTTCTCAAAGACATGATATTAGAAGAAGTACCAGCCGTTTATCTCAGCAAAATTCTCGCTGCCCAAAAAAACGAACCTGAAAAAACAGAAAACACAGAAGTTACCTCCCTTCATACCAAATACGACGAGCAACAGCTACCTGCAGGAAGCGTTGCCTTCAGCCTGGAACAAGACGAATCGGCGGGTACCCAAAAATACTTTGCCCTGCTGGGCCCCCTGCTTACCACCTGCGAAGCCCGCAGCCTGCTCATCGCCGACGAACTCGACGCGCGGCTTCACCCCAATCTGGTTTCCGAAATCGTCACCTACTTTCACCGCAGCCAGTCCAACCCCTTCCATTCTCAACTCATCTTCAACACACACAATACCAACCTCCTGAGCGAAGGCCTCTTCCGCCGCGACCAGATATGGTTTATCCAGAAAGACCGCTACGGGGCATCAGAGCTGTACT
Source organism: Bacteroidota bacterium (assembly GCA_004292985.1). GTDB lineage: Bacteria > Bacteroidota > Bacteroidia > J057 > J057 > RDXT01. Next base: position 4,212 of record RDXT01000329.1, on the reverse strand, counting down.
CCCTCGCAGACTTTAAAAAAGAAGGTGGCAAAGCCCGTAAGCAGGAAAACTTCGAGAAAAACTACCTCGAAGGCCGATACAAAGGCGTGCCCTACCTGGGAGCATTTGAAGGCCTCTTTGTGCCGCAGACCCCATGAAAAAGAAAAAAAACGTCTATGGGCTGGGGGGCGAAGCAGAACGGAAAAGCCCCCAGTCGTCAAGCCTCCCGGCGCATCCTGATCGTGTGTGAGGGCGCGCAGACTGAGCCTACCTATTTCCGGCAGTTCCGGCTGGCAACGGTGAGCGTGAAGGTAATCGGCACGGGATACAACACCGTTTCGCTGGTCCGGCGCACCGAGCAACTCCTGAAAGAAGAAGGCGTGAAGTACGACGAAGTGTGGTGCGTGTTTGACAAAGATGATTTTTCGGAACAGCAGTTTAACGGCGCAATTAAACTGGCAGAATCGCTTCAGTTTTTTACCGCATGGTCCAATCAGGCATTTGAATACTGGCTTCTGCTCCATTTCGAAGACCACCAGGGCGGCGGTATGCACAGAAACATGTATTGCCAGCGCTTAAACAAACATTTGCAGCCCTATCGCGCCACCTATAGCTGTACCCAGAAGCGGATAAGCCCGGAGCTGTTTCACATATTGATGGGCAATGTCTCTTCTGGAAAAGGAAGCCGCGCAGACCTCGCCGCAGAAAGAGCGGAGCGCATCTATAAAAAGCATATTGAAGATAGCCACAATCCCGCGCTAAGCGAATCCTGTACCCTGGTCTATCAGCTCTATAAACGCCTGATAAACAACTGATTGACTGCTATTGGTCGTGTGTACTCAGGCCTTTCGCACAAACTCCGACTTCAGGGCCATTGCTCCGAATCCTTCGATCTTGCAATCTATGTTGTGGTCTCCTTCGACGAGGCGGATGCTTTTGACTTTGGTGCCCACCTTGATGGCATGCGCGAAGCCCTTGACGGGCAAGGTTTTGACGATGATGACGGAGTCGCCGTCCTGAAGAAGGGTGCCGTTGGAGTCTTTCACGACCAGCCCCTGGTCGGCAGCCTGCACCTCAGGTGTCCACTCGTGCCCGCATTCGGGACAGGTGTACTGGGTGTCGCTGGTGGCGTATCCGTAAGGCGATTTACACTGGGGGCAGGGTTGGAGTTCGTCGGGCATGGAGATATGGAAGTAAGGTGCGCAAGTTAGCTATTTACCGCACCCTTTTCCTTCTGTTCCGCTCAAAATCCTCAAAAATATACTCGCCCAGTCCCTGGAGGCTGGTGTAGAAGGCGCGGCCATTGTTCACCTTGGTAAACTCCTGCACAAACTCCACGAGCCAGCTGTCTTTGGCGATCATGAAGGTGGTGATGGGGATTTTGAGGCGGCGGGCCTGGGCAGCCAGGGTGAGGGTTTTATTCAGAATCTTTCGGTCGAGGCCGAAGCTGTTCTTGTAGTAGCGCACGCCCTCGCGGATGCAGGTGGGCTTACCGTCGGTGATCATAAAAATCTGCTTGTTGCCGGTTTTGCGGCGGCGCAGCAGGTCCATCGCCAGTTCGAGGCCGGCGACGGTGTTGGTATGGTAAGGGCCGACCTTCAGATAGGGCAGGTCCTTGACCTGGATCTGCCAGGCATCGTTGCCAAAAACAATAATATCGAGCGTGTCTTTGGGATATTTGCGCATCACCAGCTCGGAGAGGGCCATCGCCACTTTTTTGGCGGGGGTAATCCGGTCTTCTCCGTACAGAATCATCGAGTGCGAAATATCAATCATCAGCACCGTGGAGACGCTGGTTTTGTGCTCTTTTTCGCTGACGGTGAGATCGTCTTCCGTTAGCATAAATTCATCTATGCCGTGGTTGATCTGGGCGTTGCGGAAAGACTCTGTAAAGGCAATGTTTTCGACCGGATCGCCGAACTCAAATCCCTTCAGCTCGCTCATCGGTTCTTCGCCTGCGCCTACCTGGGGTGTGCGGTGATCGCCATTTCCTGTGCGCTTCAGCTTGCCGAAAATCTCGTCGAGGGAGCGCTGGCGGATGGTCTGCTCCGATTTGGCAGTGAGGCTAAAGTCGCCCGAATTCGGGTTTTCTTCCTGGATATAGCCGTTGCGCTTGAGGTCTTCGATAAAATCGCCCATCCCGTACTGGTCGTCAGTAAGGCTGTACTGGCGGTCGAGCTGGTTCATCCAGTTGAGGGCCTCCGACACGTCGCCGGAAGTATAATTGAGCAGCTCCAGAAAAATTTTCAGCAGACGCTGAAAGGGGTCGCCATCGTCGGGCGAAGGTATATGAGGGGTAAACAGGTATCCGGCCATGCGATAAAGATACTACTTTTGCGACACTCCTGATTAAACGCATTCACAGGGCTAATGTTCTTGATAAAAAAATCCTGATCTTTTCTGTAAATTTCCCCTGAGATATCATAAGCGCATGCAGATCAACTACGGATTCGAACCTACGCCCTCTTTTGCCCGCCAGCTCGACCGCCACGACTCCCTGCGTGCGTTTCGTGAACGATTCCATATTCCGCTCCAATCGAATGGGGATCCTTATATTTATTTTTGCGGAAATTCGCTGGGCCTACAGCCCAAAACCACAAAGGCATATGTGGAGGCGGAGCTTGAAGACTGGGCACGGCTGGGCGTAGAGGGACATTTGCATGCACGAAGCCCCTGGATGCCTTATCACGAGTTCCTCACGGAACCGCTGGCCCGTATCACGGGTGCCCTGCCTGCCGAGGTGGTCGCGATGAATGCCCTGACGGTGAATCTCCACCTGCTGATGGCCGGTTTTTATCGTCCGGAGGGTGCGCGCCACAAAATCCTGATCGAGTCCGATGCTTTCCCTTCAGATAGATACGCCGTAGCATCTCAGTTGCGTATGAAAGGCTACGATCCTGAGACGGCCTTGCTAACGGTTAGCCCCCGCAGCGGGGAGCACACCCTTCGCACCGAAGACATAGAGCAGGTGCTGGAAGCGCAGGGGGCCGAAATTGCGCTGGTTTTATTGGGCGGAGTCAATTATTATACAGGGCAGGCCTTCGAAATGGGGCGTATTGCCGCAGCAGCTCATAGCCAGGGCTGCATGGTGGGCTATGATCTGGCCCATGCGGTGGGTAATATTCCCCTGTACCTGCATGAGTGGGGGGCTGATTTTGCCGCATGGTGCAGTTATAAGTACCTGAATGGCGGCCCGGGGGCTGTGGGAGGTGTATTTATCCACGAAAAACACCTTTCGGACCCCGATCGCATGGGTCTTGCCGGGTGGTGGGGGCATAATAAAGCCACGCGCTTCCAGATGCCGCCGGAATTTGACCCGATCCCTACCGCAGAAGGCTGGCAAATGAGCAACGCGCCTGTACTCTCGATGGCGGCGCTGCGGGCATCCCTCGCGATCTTCGACGAGGCAGGCATGGAGGCCCTGCGGCAGAAATCTGAGATCATGAGTGCCTATTTCCTGTGGCTGATCGCCCAGCACAGCGAGCGCCTCGGCATCCGGGTACTGACCCCTGCCGACCCCGCTGCGCGCGGCTGCCAGATTTCGCTGCTGGCAGGCCCCGGTGGCCGCCGCCTTTTCGAGTCCCTGACCCGCGAGGGTGTCATCTGTGACTGGCGCGAGCCTAATGTGATCCGCGTAGCGCCCACCCCGCTCTACAATACCTATGAGGAAATCTGGCGATTTGTACAGGTGCTGGCGGCGCAGACGAGGTAGACACAAGAGGTTAGACGCAAGATGTCAGACGCAAGATGTTAGACTGGAACTGAACCCTGTAAACTGTTCCCTGAACCCTGTCAACTGAACCCTGTTCACAGTCCTACAATAAACTCCACAAGATTGGTGTCTGAATCTATGCCGAGTTTTTTGCGGAGGCGGTAGCGACCGATTTCTGCGCCGCGGACGGAGATATTCATCAGGCGGGCGATTTCTTTGGTTGAAAAATTCATGCGGAGGTAGGCCGCAAGCTGCTGGTCGCGGAGGGTGAGGTCGGGGTATTTTTCGCGGAGGCGCTGGAGAAACTGCTCGTGTACCTGGTCGAAGTGGTGGGCAAACTGTTCCCAGTTTTTGTCGAGCTGGAGGTCCTGGTCAATGGACTGGGTGATCTGGTGAAGCTGGCGGCGGAGATCGCCTTCGGCTACATTCAGCACCTTGCGGAGTTCCTGTTTGATGTGCTGGAGGCTTTCGCCTTTTTGAACGAGGTGCATGGCAGCGGAGGCAAGCTCCTGGTTTTTGTG
>RDXT01000328.1 GCA_004292985.1 Bacteroidota bacterium | reverse complement strand
AACCGCCAATATACCTGCCAGTTTTCCGTCCAGATCATTGGGCCGGAGTTTCGGGAGGTACATTTTCGAAATAGCGCCATCTAAATACAGCGCATTCTGACAGTGAAAATATTCCTGAAAGAGTTTTGCAAAGGTAAACAGGTTCACCGGATGCCGGGAAATCGCAAAAACAGCATGTTCTGCATCCAGCATACCTACCCCATTGCGCACATAGGTATTTGAGGAGTTTTCCTTAAATGCCGGATGTATTTTCCCCTGAATCACCAGCATGGGGCCTGACTGGAGAGCCTGCAAAATGGAATCATTAGGGTGATAATCAGGCGTTTGCATAATACTCATCGAGTGGTCGTATATCAGGAATACGCCATTCGGTTTCAGATAAAAATTACCTCCTGAAGCGGGGCTGTTTGTATCAGCAGGGGCAATGTTTTTCCCATCCTGGATAAACAAGCCTTTTGGGGTAAATTTCTCATCATAAATACCTGCGTTACAGGCAAATACAAGCGTATCCCCAAGGTTTTCGAGGTGGGTTTTTACATTTCCGATGTTTGAAAACAAGGTGCCGTCGGGTTTTTTATGATAGAGAGAGAGTTTTTCCTTCCGGATATTAACGATATAGATATCGAAGCTATCTTCCCTGAAAATAACCTGCCCGGGCCCCTCCGGAAAATCCAGCACTTGTTCCGGGGTTTTATCGTTTTTCTCCCCCCTGCTCAGAAGTTTTGGGGCAAAAAGCAGAGCCATTCCCAATGCGGTCAGCAAGAGAAAGAGGGGAATAAATCGCTGCATGAGGCTTGTGTCTGAGAGATTTGTTTAGGAGTCTGTGAGTCAAATGTACCTGAATATTCGTTTATTTGCAATGTATGAGCGTTTCTCCTTCCCCTCACAGCGACACGATCGCAGCCCTCTCCACCCCCGCAGGCATCGGTGCTTTGGGCATTATCCGCATGTCGGGACCTGAGGCGATTGCCATTGCAGAGCGGATATTTTCACGCAAACTCAGTGGGGTAGGAGGGGGGCAGATGCGCTACGGCCAGATCCGCCGGGGCAGCGAGGTGCTCGACGATGTGGTGCTGGGGCTTTTTCGTGCACCGCATTCTTATACCTGCGAGGATGTAGTCGAAATTTCCTGCCACGGGAGCCCCTACATTTTGCGGGAGGTGCTGCAACTGCTGCTGGAATCCGGCGCACGTCTGGCGGAGCCGGGCGAATTTACCCGCCGCGCCTGGCTCAATGGCTCCCTGGACCTGGCCCAGGCCGAAGCCGTGGCCGACCTCATCGCCGCCCAGTCGGCAGCCGCCCACCGCGTGGCCATCAACCAGTTGCGGGGCGGCGTTTCGCACGAACTGGCTGAGCTCCGGCAGCAACTCATTGACTTTACGGCCCTGATCGAACTCGAACTCGACTTCGGCGAAGAAGATGTGGAGTTTGCCGACCGCAGCCGCCTTACCGCCCTGATAGACCACATTCAGACCCATATCAGCCGCCTGATCAGCTCTTTCCGCCTCGGAAACGCCCTCAAATCGGGTATGCCGACCGTGATCCTGGGCAAACCCAACGCAGGTAAATCCACCCTGCTCAATGCCCTGCTGAACGAAAACCGCGCCATCGTTTCGGACATTCCCGGCACGACCCGCGACGTGATCGAGGACCGCCTTGTGATCGGCGGGGTGGAGTTCCGGCTCATGGATACCGCCGGGGTGCGCGACACCACCGATGCCATCGAAGCCGAAGGCGTGCAGCGCAGCCTCGCCCTGGCGCACAAGGCCGATCTGGTGATCTATCTCTTCGATGCCGCCAGCGAAACCCCGGCCCAGGCCATCGAATACCTCCATTCGCTGGACTTACCTCCTGATACGCAGCTCATTGCCGCAGGCAATAAAGCCGATTTGCTACCCGACCCGGCGGCCTATGCAGAAACGCAGGACCCCCGTAGCCTCGGTGGCAAAGCCTATGTGGCCTGGCTGCTGATCTCTGCCCGCGACGGCGGCAACCTCGAAGGCCTCCGCCGCCTCATGCTCGACGCCGTCGAAAACCTCGGCGAAAGCAGCTCTGCCAGCGATACGCTCATCAGCCATGTGCGGCACCGCGACCACCTGCGGCAGGCCTCCCAGGCCTTAGATGATGTGCGCCAGGCCCTGGATCAGGGTATCAGCGGCGACCTTGTGTCTATTGACCTGCGCGTGGCCCTGCACCATATCGGTGCGATCACCGGCGAAATCAATACCGAGGAGGTGCTGGGAAGTATTTTTTCGAAGTTTTGTATCGGAAAATGAGGGGGCATCACAATTTGCCTGTCACAGATCGCTCATTTATTCAATTCATCTAACCTTTTACGCTCCTGGGCCGATAAACTCCCGATTCCGCTTCTGCTGATTTTATCTAATAACCTGTCCAGTTCACGCTTGCGCTGGTTTTGTTCGTAATTGTATTTTTCATCCTTATTATAAAATTTCTGCTGAGAACCTGGAAATGAAAAACGATTAACCAGCAGAAAATCAGGGTTTCTCATGAGCAGGTAGAGAAAAACAGCGGAAGGAACAAGGATGCATAATATCTCGAAATAATTCTCCCGCACCACATACGGATCTAATGAAACGGCAGTTAACATACCCGCCAGACCTCCTCCCAGATGCGCTTCGTGCCCGATATTATCGCTCTGGCTTTTGATCCCGTAAATGGAAGCCAGCACATAGATTAATCCGAATAACCAGCCGGGTATCGGGAAAAAAATAAGGTACAAAATGAGTCCGGGAAAAACGGCAATGGAAGCAAAAATAAGCCCGCTGATGGCTCCTGAAGCGCCCACTGCGTGATAATCGCCGTGATTCCGGTGGATATACAGGGCCAGAAGATTACCGCCCGCGAGACTTCCGAAATACAACAGCAGAAATAATGCATGCCCGAATTTTACTTCCAGTGCATAACTGAAAAAGTAAAAGGTGAGCATATTCAGGATAAAATGCCGCCAGTCAACATGCAGAAAACCTGAACTGATTATCCGGTAATATTCTTTCCGGATTAAGATACCATCAATCTGAAATGAATAACGGTCGAAAAAGCTGCGGTCGTTCAGGCCCTGGTAGGTAACAAGGGTATTGGCCAGCAGCAGGAGTATGCTTATGTATCCGATGCTTCCCATGTGATGTGCGTTTTTTCTTATTTCATGCGGCGCAGCAAGGTATCGGCCTGGAGCTTACGGAAATGCTTGCTGCTGCGGATTTCTTCCAGCAGAGGAGCTGCCTTATCGGGTTTTTCATCGAGCAGATAACACAGGGCCAGCCGCCACTGAACGGCATCGTGGTAGAGGTTTTGTGCGGGTATCTGTTCCAGCAGAGGGATCGCTTCGGCATAAGTGCCCGTTTGCATCAGGCATTCGGCGAGATACAGGCGGTATCTGGCATCGTCGGGTGCCGCCTGATGAAGCGCGCGCAGGCCCGGCATCGCCTTTACATAGTCGCCTTGTCCATAATGCAAAGCCACTGAATCCCAGGCACTTAGCTGCGAAGGCGCTTCTCCCCGCTCTGCCTCCATCGGATAGGCCTCCATGTAACCCAGGGCCATTTGCTGCGGCGAAAGCGCCGGATTCTGCGGCCAGGCAATCCAGACAAGCAGTGCCACTGCCGCCGCTGCCGCAAGGGCAGCCCAGCGCATCAGCGGGGCCGGAGTGAGCCTCCGGACAGGGGCAGGCCTGTCCTGCAACAAGGCTTTCAGCGCCTCCTTTTGCCGGGCGCGGTCTATGGCCCGCACCACATCCTGCTGCGCTTGCTGCCGCCGAAGGGCTGCCACCAATTCTGGTTCCCTGTCCATGCGCGCTTCAAAAGCCTGCCGCGCTGCTTCGGAGAGATCGCCTGCCAGATAATCTGAAATCAGCAACAGGTCCTTATTTTCCATTAGATGGGACATCGGTCGTTTCAATATGTTTTACCCACTGCTGAAAGCAGCGATGCCGTGTTACTTTCACCACTTCTGCGCTGGCAAGGCCCAGAAGCTGAGAGATTTCGCGATGGGGCCGCTCTTCGATATATACATAGGTGAGCAGTTTGCGGCAGGTTTCACCCAGTTTTTCGAGCGCGGCCGTTACCGTCCGGATCTGCCGCCGCACATACTCGCCATCGTCCCCGCCCCAGGGGTCCTCTTCCTGCCCCAGGATCAGCCAGAGCTGTCTTTCGACCTCATTCTGCTCCTTTTCCCAGCGCGTGCGTGCGCGGGTGAGGCTTCGCCAGAGGTTGAGACAAATGCCGTACATATAGCTCTGCAGGTTGCTCAGTTTCTCCAGTTTACCGGAAAGAATATTCTCCCGAAACACCAGCAATGCATCCATAAAGAGGTCTTCGGCATCTTCCGTGTCGCAGCCCGTGTTTTTGACCAGCCCCCGGACACAATAGCGGTGAGACTGCTCAAATACATAGGTCAGGCCCCGCTCATCTCCCTGGCTGATCTGCTCCCTGAGTTCTTGTGCGCTTTTGAAAGTCATGTATCAACTGCCGGGTGCCTTTTGTCCGCAAGCAGTTGCCTAAAGTACTAAAATCCGGTAGCTGTACAATGGCAATGCGCATGATTCTCAGTCTGATGGCTTGAAAGAACGTTTTCTGCGTGGTTTCTGTTTATCGGCAGCAGTGCCATAAAACCGAAGGCCCGACGCCGTTTGCCCCTGTTCGACCAGACCGCCTGAAGGTGCTTCGGCTGTGCCCCGCGCAGTAACCTCCGCCCGGTACGCCCGGACAATCCGCTTCATGCGAGCAGAAGCTTCAGCCTCCAGGGCATCAAGCTGATCGCCAAATCCGGCTACAAACAAGGAGTCCGCCCCAAATTCTTCGGTAGCCCGCCACTGGGTCTCTGTCAGGCTTTTGTCGTCAAATACAGGCTGGTAGCTGTTGCTTATCGGATTCCAGTCTAAACGGTAGCTACCTTTTCCCCTGACAAAACTCATATCGGGGTGTCCCTCCCAGTCAAGGTCATTCGGGAAAACAGCGCCCGGGAAAAAATGATAGTAACAGTCCACGTATATCCCGTCATTGTCACAGGTGAATTTGGAGTGGGTTTCCTGGTTAAGAAACAAGCCCCATCCGTAGATTTGTGCCTTATTTTGCACCCTCAGGCAGGGATAAACCACCCCATCTATCAGGCGAAAGCCATACCAGCTGTCGTAGAATATCCCCGATCCCCGCTGTTCGAGTAGCTTCAGGTAGAAGAGGCGCTCCGGGGCCGGGCAGTTCATGACCTGCACACTAAGGCTTTCGTAGTGATGGGATACGGGTGTCAGAAAGATCATAACCCATTGTCCCTCCTGCCGGTCAATAACCCCAAGATGTGTGTAGTTGGCAGAGCCTCCGAGCAATGCAAGTATCTCATGATCAGGGTCTTTGTCTATGTTTACGGATAGAGGATCCGTGTAAGCGCCCACCAGAGAGTCGCCCGTCAGGGTATTGAGCCAGTTCAGCAATGTATCTCCGGCTACAGAGGCACTGCGCAGGCAATTCACAAAGCTGTCTGGCAGCGGGTAATGCACCCGGCCTTCCTGCGCAGGGGCCGCATGTATGGTCAGCAGGAGCAGTATCAGCAGCGGCAGCAAACGGAACATATTCAGGTGCGTAGAGCCATTATTGAATGAAACCCTGCATCTCGTCTGGAGTAAAGGTAGCGTGAATTTTTCCCTGCATATCCATCAGGTCCAGTTGCGCAGCGGAGGGGGGCGTATTTCTTTCCCATTCATATTTCAGGTAACCCGAAGCCGGATTGGGGAAGAAAGAAAATCCAAGTTTCTCCATGCCCAGCGGCTCCACGCCCAGCGTATTGTAGGTCGCCTGGATAGCGGCCAGCGCATCGAGTTTTCCGTAGCCCCAGGCAGGATTGGGCGTGAGGCCCGTGAATGCGTCGCTGCGGCCTGTCTGGTGCAGGATTTCGCGGATCTGATCTGTCGTCAGGTTCGGATTCACCTGGAGCATCAGCGCGATAAAGCCCGTAAGGGTGGGTGCGGCACCGCTCACGGCATTCTGGATGCCATAGAGACCGTTGCTGCCTTCAATCATATTAAACCGGAACTGGGAATAATAGGTATTGGGGCTGTAGGCACCGAAACTGAGTTCTCCGGGTACCGCAATATCCACCCCGAGACGACCATCGAGCGTAGGTCCTTCGCTGCTGCCTGCCCAGAGATCGCCCCGCGCACCCTGTCCGCTGCGTTTGCGGGGAATCCCATCAAGATCTACATAGGTCGTGTCATAGACATAGTCCGTGGGAACAATAATATTTAATGACGCAGCAAAATCATTGATGCTGGCCCCTGGATAGATATGGTTGAGAAAGCGGTTTTTGTTGGCAAAATAGGAGGGGTTGAGGCTGGCGAAATATTTGCCATTGACAACTGTACTTCCCTGAATACGAACTACATAGGTGCCCGTATCTCCGGAAATATCCATCATAATCTGGCGCTGGCCATTGTCCGATCCGGCAAAATCCTGGTCGCCGCCCCGGTGGTAATACGTAATCCCGGTTACAGTCTGCTGCGAGGAAGTCTGGTTATTGGCCGGTGTGGGCAGGGCGCCTGTGGTAGAGCCATCGGGGCGGGTTACAGAAACTCCGAAGCGGTCATCGCCGCTGTACCAGACTTCGAGACGTACATTGCCTGTATTTCCTTTTTTGATCTGAAGTTCCGAAATCTCACCCTGCGCGAGGGTATCCGCTGCCCGGTTGGGCGCACCTCCGTCATCTCCCACACCGCAGACCATTACCCGGCCTGCGCCGCCAAAATTTTCCATGGCCCGGCTGATTTCTGAACTGCCATCCGTAGGCCCGCCAATCGAGCCGAGGTTGACGAGTGCTACACAGGGCAGGCCCAGCTCGGTGCTTTTGTCCTTCACAAACTGAAATGCGATGGGTAAGTAGGCCGGATTGTAAAAGCCTGCCTGTGCAGGGAGGTTTCCCGTAGCCGGAAACGCATCGTGGTTGACTTTTACCGCAATGATCGTTGCGCCTGGAGCTGCTCCCCGGTAAGGTGCGCCTGCCATGCCGCTTCCGTCTCCTGCAGCGATCCCTGTGCAGGCGGTGCCGTGTCCGAAGCGATCGGTAGAGCCGAGCGCTGTGCCCGCATCTAATGCTGCATCTATCTGCGTGCGGGTAAAGATCGTACCGACGCCATAGGGATTGCCTGGGGCGCTGGCCCCGGCGGGATTAATCATGTCATAGATATAAGCGATGCGGGTATTGCCGTTGGCATCTATGTAATCGGGGTGTGTATAATCAATGCCCCGCTCGATCATCGCGACAATGACGCCCTGGCCGTCGAGGTTGTATTGCAGATAGACCTGGTCGAGGCGCGTTTCGGCGCGGAGGTTGTCGCCCTGTGTCTGGGCAACTCCCAGAGAGGCGATTCCAATGAATAAGAGGCAGAAGAGGAGGCTACGCATAGGTTCAATGTAAGGATGCAATATCGTGTTATACACAGGTAATGCAAAAAATGAGGGAAGGTTAACAGGGGGATGGACTGCTCTGGACAAAAAGACAAGACATATTGGTTTTGACAATCGAAATATTTATCCCTTTTTTACTTCCGAAATCCAACATCACCCACTTATATACCCTTGCGCTATGGCAACGAAAAAACTCAGCGATCTCACCCTGGAGGAACTGAAGAGCCGCGAGAAAAGCATGAAAATGATCCTCGGTGTGCTCATCGGCTTTACCGTCGTGTATATCCTGGCCTTTCTCTATCTATTGTACATAGGCAAGACTTCCACCACAAGCACGATTCTGCTGCTGACGATAAGTATATTTTTGCTCTCAACAGGGTCGTCTATGAGCAGCATTCAGAAAGAGCTTAAAAAACGGAGTAATACGCAATAGAAGATAAAACCCTATTCCCTTTATTTCCCCTATTCCTCCCCTATGATCACCGTTCAAACCACCGTCCAGGCCCCTCTCGCTACCGTATGGGACTGCTGGACCCTTCCCGAACACATCACGCAGTGGTGCCAGGCTTCGGACGACTGGCATGCGCCCCATGCCGAAAATGACCTCCGCGCAGGCGGACGCTTTGTAACAACGATGGCCGCCAAAGATGGCAGCTTCAGTTTTGACTTCAGCGGCGAATATACCCGCGTTGTGCCTCATAGTCTCATCGAATATAGCCTCGACGACGAGCGAAAGGTGCGCATCGAGTTTTTGGTTGAGGGCGACAGTACCCACATCACAGAGCACTTCGACGCTGAGCAGGAAAATCCCGAAGAAATGCAGCAGGCAGGCTGGCAGGCGATCCTGGAGAGTTTTAAGCGCTATGTGGAAGGGCTGGGGTAAACGCTGACGTTTTGCTTTAGCGGGTAAGGCAGCCGGGTGTATTTCAATTTGAAGTACTCTCTCACCTTTATACAATGAAAAAGAGAAAATTCCTTCACCTGCTCTGGATACTGCCTCTGCTATATTTCGTATGGTGGGCATGGTTTATGCTTGCAGACCCTTTTGAGCGGGTTCAAAAAGCAGAAACTGCAAGGGAAGAGAAGGAGTATCTTGTTTTTTACCAGGGACTAATGCACGAGGCAAATTTTGAAAGACTATTGGAAGAACTTGTTACAGTCAATGAGAATTATGGAAGCGTAGTAGGGGTGTCTCGTTTTATAGAGCAGTCCGGGAGGTGTGAGCTTTTGCCTTTTATTGAGGCGAGATGCAAGTTTTATAGCGCTATGCCAGCGGATACGGTACTTACATTTACCGTATCCCGATTTTACATGAGGAGATATAGATGGA
>RDXT01000966.1 GCA_004292985.1 Bacteroidota bacterium | reverse complement strand
ACCACTTTGCGGATACCGATCTCGCGGCTTCTTTTCAGCGAACGGGCTACGGTCAGGTTCACAAAATTAATACAGGCGATCAGCAGCATAAAGAGCGCAATCCCCGACAAGATATAGGAATAGACCGGATCGCTGGCACCTGTGAGGCCATTGCTGGCCGGATAGTCGGTGCTCAGGTGCATTTCCAGCAGCGGATGCAGGCCATATTGAAAAACCTCGGTCATATTATACTTCTCCCGGGCCTCTTCGATCTGCTCTTTGGCCTTTTGCTCATAGACTTGCGCCATTTTTTGCTCCACGGTCTGCACATTTGCTTCCGGATGCAGCACCACAAAGGTTGTCAGGAAGAAATTAAGCCACTCTCCATCCATTCTGCCCTCCCGCTCGTTGAGTTTCATGGGGAGCAGCAGCTGGATCTGGAGGGTAGAGTTCTGCGGCGAGCGCGGGGTAATGCCCGAAACCGTGAAGGTCTCGAAGGCACCCTCTTCGCCCGTGGGCAGCTCCAGGGTTTTACCGAGGGCATCGGCGGTTCCGAAGAGTTTTTTAGCCACATCCTCCGACAAAACGACCTTATACATATCTGACAGCGCCGTTTTGGGATCTCCGGAGCGCAGTGGGAAGGAAAATATGCTAAAAAAGGTCTCATCAGCATACAAACCCTCCTGCTCGAAGACCTCATTGCCGATTTTCACCGTGATTTGCTCGCCCTGCACCCGCACAAAATCCACGATTTCGGGAATATCTGCCTTAAAATTCGGTCCGGGCATCATACCGGTGTAGGCATCCTTGCCAGAAACGCTGCCGTCGGGGTTCAATCGCTGGCTTACGATGCGGTATATCTGGTCTTTCTGGCTGTGAAAGCGATCGAAGCTCACTTCATCCTTGGTATAGAGCAAGATCAGCATACAGGTAGCCAGCCCGATGCTCAGTCCCAGGATATTAATCAGGGAAAATACCTTGTTACGCCAAAGGTTGCGCAAAGCGGTAGAAAAATAATTTTTTAGCATAGCATGTGTGTTTAGCGATATAAAGCGTAGTTATTCTGTGCGCAGGCGCTGCGCGGGATTGGAAAGGGCAGCCCGGATCGTCTGCACACTCACCGTCAGGAGGGCCATTAGCAGGACCGAAAGTCCGGCGAGGGCAAAAAAGCCTGCGTGCAGTGGTATCCGGTAGGCAAAGTCTTCGAGCCAGCGGTAGGTGGCCCACCAGGCCAGGGGCAGCGCCAGTACGAAGGCGAGCAGGATCAGGCGCAGAAACTCGCCCGAAAGCAGCAGCAAAATCTGCGGCACCGTGGCCCCCAGCACCTTGCGGATACCGATTTCTTTGCTGCGTTGCTCCACGGCAAAGGCCGAGAGGCCCAAAAGCCCCAGGCAGGCCAGCGCGATGGCCAGCACCGAAACGGTCTGAAAAATGAGGGTCGTCCGGGTCTCG
>RDXT01000327.1 GCA_004292985.1 Bacteroidota bacterium | reverse complement strand
GGGCCTGGGCGTGCTGAGTGAAGGTGAATACAAGGAGCTTCACCAGTCCTTTTTCTTCATGATGCGCCTGCGCCTGCAACATCAGGTGCGGCAGATTCTAGAAGAGAATATGCAGCCCGACAATGTGCTTGCCCTCGAAACGATGAGTAAATTTGAGCGGGTGACGCTGAAAGAAATCTTCCGCAGCCTGGAAACCTACCAGAAACGGGTCGGAATGATCTTTACAGGCCTGTTGACGGTGTAAATTTATACTCCCCGGAGCGAATCTATGGGATCTACGCGCGAGGCCTTCCATGCAGGATAAAAGCCCGAAGCAACCCCCACGACCAGACAGGCAATCACGCCAATGAGCATCCATGCCCAGGGAATGACAAAGGTGCCGGCGAAGGCCAGATTACTCACAAGGTTCCCCCCGAGTACGCCCAGGAAAATCCCTACGATCCCGCCAAGCTGACAGATCAGCACCGCTTCGATCAGAAACTGGGACTGAATATTGGAGCGTGTCGCTCCCAGCGCCTTGCGGAGACCAATTTCCATGGTGCGCTCCGTGACTGATACCAGCATTACATTCAGCAGGGCAACCGAGGCCCCCAGCAGGGTAATGAGTGCAATCACCTGAGCAGCAAGGGTAATGATGCCGATTTGCTGAAGAAACTGTTCCACAAAGGCATCACTTTTATCTATGGCAAAATCCTCTTCGTCGCGCAGACGCAGGCCCCGAACCTGCCGGAAAAAGCCTTTGGCCTCTTCCATATAGGACTCGATCTGTTCGGTCTGGGCTACATATACATTAATCGTGAGCGAACCCATCGAAGAATAGTGGCTGCGGAGGGTTGTGATCGGAATGACCACCGTGCGGTCGGCACCTGAGAGGCCGCTGGTACCCATTTTTTCATATACCCCAATCACTTTGTACATGTCGCCGCTCACATTGACGAACTTACCGACAGGACTTTCGTAGGGGAAGAGTTTTTCACGGATTTCATGCCCCAGCACCACCACATTCCGGGTGAGATCCACATCTTCACGGGAAATACTCCGGCCTTCTTCGATGAGGTAGCGGGCAGTCTGGGAATAATATTCATCCGTGCCCACCATCTGGATATTGGGGTTGGTGGATGTCTGGCGGTATTTTACCTCGTTCATCGGGCTACCAGAACCGGTAATGCAAACGGGCGCATACTGGACGAAGTCTTTCTGAAAACGGGTCGCTTCTTCATAGGTGATGGGAGGGAGGCGCTTGGGCCTCGCACCCCGGCGGCCACCGAAAACCACGCGTGAAGCCTGGTTCTGAATGCGAAAGGTATTGGTGCCCATCGAGGAGAAGCTGCTGCTCATGCCCGACTTGATCCCTTCGATCGAGGTCATTACCACCACCAGGGCTGTGATTCCCAGGGCGATGATAAATATCGTGATCCCGGCCCGGAACAGGTTGGCCCTGATGGCTTCCAGTGACTGGGAAATATTAACTCGTACCTGCATAGAATTACGCTTAGTGATGCCTCGGGTTTACTTCGATCAGTCCCTCGTCGCGCATCATTCTCAGGGCTTCTTCCGCAATCATGTCACCGTTTTGATACTGGCCGGGGAGCGAAATCCGCCGGAGCAGTTTCCGGTCTCCATTCCGGTAAATCACAGTGAACATCGCCCGCGACACCCCCTCTACTGCGGGGTAATACATCACGGACTCGATATTTTCCCGCAGGATCACGGGAGCGAAAGACATACCCCGATTGAGCCGGAGGGCATACAGATCGAGTCCTGCGAAGATCAGAAAAAAGAAGGTAAGAAAATAATTGCGGATGAGGATACAGAAAAGCGCTGCGAGAAAAAAAGCGACCGCAAGGGAGATGTATAATACCGAAAGCCGTTCATATCCTTTGCCATACAGCCAGGCGACTACTTTTCCGGTGAGGTCATTCCGGGACAGCTCGATCCGGTCGGGAAGCAGGTGGCAGACGCCATATCGTGTGTTAAATGCCCGGGCGCCCGTTCTCATAAGGCAGTAAAGGATTACTTTTTGGTCGCGATAGACTTGTATGCCGCTACCAGATCTGGTTCACGGAACAATTTACGCTTCACAATCCATTTTTCCTTCGAAATTTCCCAGCCGAGGAGATCGTCGGGAAAAGGTTCTGTCAGGGGGTAATCCCATTTTTGCTCGACATAGAGCAGAGAGGGGTCCAGGCGTTCGAACTCGCCGAAATAGGTATTTTTTCCAATCTCGAGCCAGTCTTCCTTGAGTTTCTGGGGCCGGAGGGCGGGGTCGCCGTAGAGATCGGTCCAGATGATATAATTGGCTTTGGCGAGGTTAAGCAGTCCGCCTTCTTCGATCCGGAACGTCGTTTGTTCGAGGGTTTTTCCACTGCTGTCATTTACCACAAGGGTATGCGGGCCTTTCTCCAGCTTAATACGCAGGTAGGTACGGGGTGGAAGAATGTACTTCAATTCATCCACAGTGGCATGGAGGGTCGAACTCCCGGCATTATCGAGGTCAACATTCCCCTGCGAACAGGCAGAAAAGACCAGCATGAGCAGCAAAGGAAAAGAAAAGCGACGGAAAAGCATAGATGATGCCTGCCTGACAGGAATTACGAAGCAATACTCGCAAAAAAAGTCTTTCCTGCTGCAAAATCCAAGCGGGAATAGCTTTGCACAAAAAATATACTTGCCAACTCCTTCTGCATCAGGCTACTTTCCCCTCTTTGGCATACTCGCGCCGGATGCCTGCATGCAGGTCCTCCTGACCCACCTCGTGGCTGCCCCGCGCCAATGCCTGAAGGCAGCAAAATTGTACCACATTCAGAATCGAAGAACCACTCATTTCATACTGGCGGGCGATCTGGGACAGGTCCACAGAGTGCGCAAGCGAGACCTGGGCAGGCAGGCTCTGCTGCCAGAGTTTCAGGCGCTCGGCAGGTCCCGGCATCGGAAAGTGGATAATAGACTGAAAACGCCGCACAAAGGCATCGTCGAGGTTGTTGCGGAAATTGGTCGCCAGAATCACCAGCCCGTCGAACTGCTCTACGCGCTGCAAGAGGTAGGAAACCTCCTGGTTGGCGTATTTGTCGTGGGCATCGCGCACGCCTGTGCGTTTGCCAAAAAGCGCATCTGCCTCGTCAAAAAAGAGAATCCAGTTTTTGTTTTCGGCGCGGGCAAAGAGCTGGGAGAGGTTTTTCTCCGTTTCGCCGATAAATTTTGAAACGACCATCGAGAGGTCCACCCGATAGACATCTCGTCCGGTATTTTTGCCTAACAAGGTGGCTGTCAGGGTTTTGCCTGTGCCGGGAGGCCCGTGAAACAAGGCCCGGTAGCCGGGGCGCAGGTATTTTTTCATTCCCCAGTCCTGGAGCAGGGTGTGGTGGTGGAGTGTCCAGGTTTCGAGTTCGCGCACATGTGCGAGGGTGCTGGCGGGCAGCACCAGGTCCTGCCAGCCCATCGCGGTGGTGATCCGCTCGGCGGGAAAACTCATGCTGAAGCGCGGGCGGCCCGGACGGTTGAGCATAAACAGGTCCACATAGTCGCGGCCGATCAGCAGACGGCCCGCCATCGGCGGCTCATGGTCGGGGGCCTCGTCGAGGAGCAGCACCCCGCTGCGCACCAGTTCGTGGTCAGCATCGAGCAGGTGCCGCGCTGCCTGCCGCCGCAGCGGATCGAGGCCTCCGAGCACAAAAAGCGCCGTTTCGCCTGTAGGCAGAAATCCCCGGAACTGCTTGCCCCGCAAGCCGCCAATCTGCGGATAGTCGCCCGCCTGCGGCAGCAATCGCCCCACCATACGATCAAAAAAGTCAGGATCAAGGTAGGGTGCCAGAGCGATCAGCAGCACGATCCGCTCCGGAATGCCCAGATTTTGCTTTTGCACAAACCCGGTCCAGGTGTCTGTAGTCCCGCCGTGGTCTGGCAGGGGCACCGCTTCGATATCCGGAAAAGGCGAAGGCTGGCCTGTCTGAAGCAGGATGCGGGTCTCGATGACTTTCGCCAGATATTCAAGCTCGCGATGCAGGACCAGCGCCGTTGTGTCCGTGTTTTCCATACAGATCGGGTTTGATGCAAATGTAAGAGAGAAACGATGTGATGGTACAGACGTGCAGAAAAATCGCTTTGCATCGTATGGAATTTTTGCCATTCATGAATCTTCTCCTATATTTATCGGATTGTTTGATTTTAATACAGCACAGGCAATGAAACAATGGTTCCGTAGGGCGATCTGCGCCCTTTGCGTATGCATCCTGATTCAGGAAAGCTCCGCCCAGGAGGTTAAATTTGGCAAAGTAGCCGAGGAAGACATTCGTCAGACCGTGTATGAGCAGGACAAGGAAGCGGGGGCCGTGATGCTTCACAATGAAGGTCGTGTCTCGCTGGAGGTGATCAATGGCGACATTCTGGCCACCTATACCATCCACCGCCGGATCAAAATTTTATCTGAGTCCGGATTTGACTGGGCAGAGATTTCCCTGTTTTATGTGAAAGGAGGAAATAGCTATACGGTCTCCAACCTGAAGGGAAACACCCATTATATTGACGATGCAGGAGCAGTAGCTATTGCCAAATTAGATAAAAAAACGGTTTTCGACGAGGACGTGAGCAAGCGCACAGGCAAGAAAACCTTTACCATGCCCCAGGTGAAAGTGGGTGCGGTGATCGAGTATGAATATGTGATTCAGACCAGCAACTGGATTGGCCTCGAAGACTTTTATTTTCAGCATTCGATCCCTTGTAAATACAGCAAATTTGTGGCCCGGCTCCCGACCGACCAGTTTGATTATCTGGTGCTTGCGCGGGGATACTTTCCGATTGCGGAACATTTGACAGAGCCTTTTACCAGTGCCACCAACACCGGAGGTAGCATTATTACGCTGAGCGGAACACAGCACACCTACATCGCCAAAGATGTGCCTGCGCTCAAAGATGAGCCATATGTTACGACCCGCGAAGACATCGTGCTGAAAATCGGGCACCAGCTCCGGTATGTCAAAATCGGCAATATGACCAGACAAGACTATATGACAGACTGGGCGAATCTGAATAAAACCCTGCTGGAAGGCGAGGCTTTTGGCCTGCGGTTTCAGGGTGCTGCCCCCAAAAACATTCTGAAAGAAGAATTCCCGCTGCTTGAAGCAGAAAAAGATTCAGTCAAACGCATTTCGATGATCTATGAGCTGGTGCAAAAACGGGTGAAATGGAATGAGCGCTTTGATTATTACGCGGACCCGATTGCCGATATCTGGAAAGCACACGAAGGCAGCTCCGGCGATATCAACCTGCTGCTCACAAGTCTGCTGAAAGAGGCGGGCATACAGGCCTCGGCTGTAATCACCTCGACCCGTAAACACGGTAGCGTACAGAAGTTTTATCCCTTCATGGACCAGTTTAACCATGTCATTTGCGAGGCTGTGGCCGGGAAAGACACCTTTTTGCTCGATGCCACCGACCCTTATGCCTCTATACACATGCTGCCACAGTATGACCTCAATTATACAGGGTTCCGGGTCTCGGAGGAAAATTCCGGATTTATCACGATTCTTCCCAAACACCGCTCCGAAGATAAAATCTATGCACGTTTTACCCTGAATCCCGACCAGACACTCACAGGCTCGATCTCCCACACCCTGGGCGGCTATGCATCGGCCTCCGCGCGCGAAGAGCTGGAAGAATACGAGGACAAACACAAGGAGTATTTCGAGGAAGAAATT
>RDXT01000965.1 GCA_004292985.1 Bacteroidota bacterium | reverse complement strand
ACCAAACGAATCATTCCCTGCCTCGACATTAAAGACGGACGCACCGTCAAAGGGGTCAACTTTGTGTCGCTGCGCGATGCAGGCGATCCCGTAGAGCTGGCGGCCGCCTACGCTGCCCAGGGAGCCGATGAACTGACCTTTCTCGACATCACCGCCACGGTCGAAGACCGCGACACCCTGGTGGATCTGGTGCGCAGGGTCGCGCAGAAGATCAATATCCCCTTTACGGTCGGAGGAGGTATCCGCAGCATCGCGGATGTGTCGCGCCTGCTCGATGCCGGAGCCGATAAAATATCGGTGAACTCGGCTGCTGTGCGCCGCCCGGAACTGGTGGACGAGCTGGCTGCGGAGTTTGGCTCGCAGTGTGTGGTCGTGGCCATAGATACACATGAGATAGAGGGTGAATGGCGGGTTTTTACCCACGGAGGACGCACTGCCACAAGTTTGCGCACCCTTGACTGGGCCTACGAAGTGCAGGAGCGGGGTGCAGGTGAAATCCTGCTCACCTCCATGGCCTCCGATGGCACCAAGGCCGGTTTTTCGCTCGACATCACTGCCCGTGTATCTGAGGCGCTCCACATACCGCTCATCGCGTCCGGAGGAGCGGGAACGCCGCTGCACTTCGCCCAGGCCTTCCTGCAGGGCAAGGCCGATGCCGCCCTGGCAGCCTCTGTCTTTCACTTTGGGGAAATACTCATCCCGGAATTGAAACATTATCTCTCCGAAACAGGTATCACTATGCGGATGCAGGCCTAAAACATAAGGATGTTTTACAGATAATCCGTTTATTGCAAGATATGCAGCAAGTCTGGGACTTTATACAAACACTGACTGATCCTAAATCTATCATCACCTACGGAGGGCTTTTTCTGCTCCTGTTTGTGATTTATGCCGAAAACGGGCTGATTATCGGCTTTTTTTTCCCGGGCGATTCCCTGGTTTTTCTTTCCGGTCTGATCTGCGCCACCCGTCCCGAACTGTTGGACGTGAACCTTTTCACGCTGGTGCTTGCCTTAATTACGGCGGCTGTGCTGGGCAGTTTGTCGGGCTACTGGTTTGGCATGTCGGTAGGGCCACCTTTGTTTGAGCGCAAGGACTCAGTGATTTTCAAAAAACAATACCTCGAGGTTACCCGCGCCTTTTACGAGAAACACGGCAGCAAAACCCTCATTATCGGACGCTTTCTGCCCATGATCCGCACCTTTTCCCCGATCCTGGCAGGCGTAATCCGGGTCAACTTCCGCACATTTATGATTGTGAATGTGGTGGGGGCGGTTTTATGGATCGTTTCTCTCTGTTGCGCCGGATACTTTTTGGGAGACCGCTTTCCTTTTGTCGAAGAAAATATTGGCTACATCATCATCGGATTTATCCTGGTTACTACGCTGGTGGTGATGCGGTCTTTTATCCAGACCCGCCGGGAGCGTAGAAACAG